>NZ_JBRJGW010000006.1:42500-305205 GCF_053628695.1 Amorphus sp. MBR-141 | reverse complement strand
GTGAAGGAGATGCCGCTGCGCATACGTCAGACTCGCACGGCCGCGCCGTCAGAGGAATCCCCAAGCGGACTCCTTTGATCCGATCAATCCACTAGGACTCTCCCTTACGCTGGAGGGAAGTCGGGGCTCAGGTCATAAACTCCGTGACGTGGTCGGAGACGATCATGCCCGGCTTGGCGCGCCGGCTGATCGGGTCCGTCAGCTCACGTGCCACCCGACGACCGGAGATCGACGTGTCGGGGATTGCCGCCAGACATTCGCGGGTCACGTCGTCGACGATGTTGAGCACGCGGAAGCGCCGTCCGCAGGCGAACTGGTCCCACCCCCAAACCTGCGCAAGGGATCGGGGAGTAGCTCAGGTGGTCAACATCAGGGCGGCGGCATCGAAATGCGTGCCGGACAAGCTAGGAACCGGGTAATGTTCGCGGCAACCTCAGCCATCAAGCTTTTCATCGCATCCTCACTGGCCCAAGCGATATGCGGGGTTATGATGACCGTCGGCTGGTCGATCAGGGCAAGCAGCGGATTGGCCGGGTCGGGCGGTTCGACAGCAAGAACGTCCAGTCCAAGGGCAGAGATGGCGCCTGAATCAACCGCTCGGATCAAGGCGTGCTCGTCGACCAGCCCCCCGCGGCCTACATTGACCAATATGGGGTGTCGGGCCATCAACGCGAACTCGTGGTCGGCCAGCAAGTGGAATGTTTCCGGGGTGAGCGGACAATGCAACGTCAGAATATCCGACTTCGCCAGGACATCCTCGAAAGACTGGTGCTCTCTGCGCACCGATATTGCTCCTTTGCGTTCCGCGAAGAGTACCTTCATGCCGAAGGCGAGGGCGATCTGGCCCACCGCGCGGCCGTGGGCCCCCTTGCCGATGATACCCAGCGTCTTCCCGGCCAGCTCGGTTATGGGATGTGTGTGAAAGCAGAACTGCCCCGACGCACTCCAGCGACCCGCTGCCACCTGCGAGCGGTAGACGTGCAATCCTCGGGCCAGCGACAGGATCAACGCGAAGGTATGCTCAGGGACAGAACGGCTGGCATAGCCGGCCACATTCAAGACTGCGATTCCCCGCGCCGTGCAAGCGGCAAGATCGATGTTATCGGTCCCGGTCGCTGCCACCGCGATCAGCTCGAGATGTGGCAGCGCGGCGAGTTCGGTTTTCCCAAGGCGGACCTTGTTGACGATGGCAATCCGGGCGCCCTGCAACCGCTCGATAACCTGCCCCGGGGCCGTTTGCGGGTACTCGACAAGTTCGTAGTCGAACGGCATCCGCGGCAGATCAATGTCTGATCGCAGGGTTGCTCTGTCGAGGAATACGAGACGTACAGGGTTCGGGTGGGCGGGCGCAGCTACCATGCTACCGGCTCACCTTTCCGGTCGATGAACGCCCCATTCGACACGACACCGATTCGCTCCACAAGGTCGGCAATGTCAATTGCCACATCGTCGGGCGCGTCGCTGGCTCCGAGGCCGCCCATGTCGGTGCGTACCCAGCCGGGGCTGAGTGCGATGACAACAAAACCCTCGGCCGCAAGCTCAGCGGCAAGGCACCGGGTTACCTGGTTGAGCGCAGTTTTCGACACACGGTAAGCCGCGTAACTGGACGCCGCTCCACCTGAGTTATCCCCCCCGCCAGCTGCAAGGGAGCCGAGGCGGCTGGAGATGGACAGGACCTTGCGATGCATCCCCGCCCTGAGATTAGGTAGTAGCGCTTGAGTAATGAGAGCGGGCGCAACACTATTGACGGCTAGGGTGATCATCCACGACTGCTGTGTGAAGAAGCCTAGATGATCGGCGCCCTCGATGAGCCGGACGCCGGCGTTGTTGACCAGCACATCGATCGGCTGCCCGGTGAGAGACCGCGCATAGGCTGCGATTGACGCTTCGTCAGCGACATCCAGTTCAGCCCTGCCCGGCGCCAGAACGCGCCACCCGCGTGCCCGATGAACTTTGGCAAGCGAGTGCCCGAGACCTCGGGCGGCACCGGTGATCAAGATGGTGGATTGCTCCGTCACCGAGAGGACTTCCCGGCCCAGAAACAGATCCGACGATCAAGATAGCGCAGTGTCGTGCTGAGAATGATGCCCGAGATTGAAAGTACCGCGATCAACGAGAACACCCGCGCCAAGTCGAGGGAAAAGTTCGCCTGAAGGATCAGTACGCCAATGCCGGTACGCGCCCCCACGAACTCGCCTACGATCGCCGTAATGACGGCGAGAACAATGCCGGTATTCAACCCGGCAAAAATGAACGGCAACGAACTTGGTAGCAAGATATAGCGCAGGATCTGCAGGCGCGAGCCCCCGAGTGCGCGCACCATCGATATGCGGTCGTTGTCGGCCGAACGGATGCCGGCGATGGTGTTGATGAGCACGGGGAACATGCAGGCAATGGAGACCAGCACGATTTTCGACTGGATGCCGAACCCAAACCAGACAATCATCAGCGGGGCGAGGGCCACTTTCGGCATGGTCTGCAGTGCCACGACATAAGGGTACAGAACGCGCTCCACCACCGGAAAGGTGGTAATGGAAATGCCGAGTAGAAGTCCCGTAAGAGATCCGAGGGCGAAGCCACTCAACACGGCAGTCATCGTTACCTTAAGATTGTATAGGTATAGGCCCGAACTGATGCCGTTGAACAACTCCCACGCCACGGCCATGGGGGCCGGAAAGACATAGCTGGGCACATCAAACACCCGGATCATGAGTTCCCAGAAGAGAACTAGCGCCGAGAAATAAAGCAGTGCCTCGCCGACTCTGAAGAGAAACAGGGGCAATCTTGTCCAGCCCGGAGACACGGGCTTGCGGGTGGGGATTGTGCTGTCAGACATGGGCGACATTCCCTGTGATGGCAGAGGCTTCATTCAAGCGTTGGCGGATCTCTTCAATCATTCCGCTCATTTCGGGCTTCGCAAGATCCGAGAATTCTCGCGGCCGGGCAGAGAGGTTCTCGAACTCACCGACGATGCGTCCCGGCCTGGCCGACATGACGATGATCCGGTCGGACAGGAAGACGGCCTCGCTGATTGAATGGGTGATGAAGACCACCGTCTTGCGGCTCTCCATCCAAATCCGCTGCAACTCCAGCGCGATGGTTTCGCGGGTCATCGCATCCAACGCGGCGAATGGCTCGTCCATCATCAGGATGCTGGGATCGTGGACCAGCGCGCGTACGATTGCCGCACGCTGCTGCATCCCCCCCGAAAGCTCATAGGGGAAGCGCTGCTCGAAACCCTTGAGCCCTGCCATATCCAGAAGATTGGCCGTCCGCTTGCACGAGACTGCCCGGTCCTGCCGCAGCACATCGAGCGGCAGCATCACGTTGTCCCATATGTTGCGCCAGGGCAGAAGCACAGGCGACTGAAATACGCAACCGGCCTTCTTTGAGGGGCCGCTGACCTTGTCACCGGCGACGAAAATTCCGCCGCCGGTAACTTTCTCAAGGCCCAGAACAAGTCGCAGCAAACTGCTTTTCCCACATCCGCTCGGGCCGACGATGGAGACGAACTCGCCGTCGCTGACAGCGAACGACACGTTTCTCAATGCCTCAATGTCCGTGTTCAGGGCCGAGTAGACGAGATTAACGTTCTGCACCTCAAGGGCGAGAGGCTTATTCATGGGCGCGAGGGACATAGCGTCTTATCCCGCGAACCGTGCGATGGCATCATCGATCAGCGACTGGTCAATCTGATTGCCTTCTTCGACCAGGATATCGGAATAGAAGGTGGACAGCTCTGCATCCTCCGGAATGGCGCCCTCCGGCCCCCCGAAAAATTCCTTGGTCGTGACCCACTCCTCGGGCGTGTAGTAGCCCCAGAGCCGCGGATCGTCGAGGGATTGGAAGACCGACGAGGTGCGCCGGACGAAGTGTGCGCCATTGCGCAGTTCCGTCTCGCCGTTCCCATCCGGTTTGTCGTACGCCGCCCAGAACGCACGAACTGTGGCCTCAGCATCGCGCAGCATGATCTGCTGGTTCATCGCGAAACCGCGGAAGATCGAGACCGCAAGGTCGTGGTTCTCGCGCACGAAGCTATCGGCCATAACCATGCCGGCCCCAGCAATCGGCGCCGTGAACGACCGGAACTCGCGTCCCAACACCTCCATGGCGGCAATGGAGCCGGAGAACACGCTGAAGGCGACGACCTCTTCGCCGTCGATGGCGGCGAGAGCCTGTGCGCCCACGCCGATCGGCAGGAACTCGACTGTTTCAGGATCAACCCCGGCTGTGCGCAACAGCCCGCGTGCGAACGCTAGCGCGCCAGATGCCAGAGATGGGACCCCGACGCGCTGGCCCGCGAGGTCGGATAGTTGCGTAATTGGGCTCTCGATAGGGACGATGATCTCGTAGCTGCTCTGCCGTTCCTGGCTGTAGTACATGTGCACTGGCAAATCGGGCTGGCGGGTCTTGGCGGCGATCAGCTCTAGTAGACCGCTGTTGGCAACCTCGGCCTGGCCGGTTAGCACCAGTTGCACCGCCGCCGCAGACCCCGCGGTCGGAATGTAGTCGCCGCGGAATCCCATCTGCTCGTAATAGCCCATTGGGATGCCCAGAAATTGCCAGGCATGGTCGGGACGAATAACGGGGGCGGCCCCGGCAAAACGTACGAGTGGCAACTCCTGCGCCCAGACCGGACGGACCAGCCCTGGTATGGCCGGAATGGTCGCGGCGACTGCCGCCGTCTTCAGGAAAGCTCGGCGCGAGGTGATCATGACGGTATCTCCATATGTTGGACTTGGTACAGTCGCAGGATGTCCGCCCCCTTGCCGGGGAACTTTGTGTCAGGGGATAGGCTTGGCGCGACTCGACCCGAAGCGCGGTCTGACTCGCCCGGCTCGATCACACATAGCCGCCACCCCGTTTGGTGGCGGTGCTCTCGCCAAGGGCGACAGTGAGTTCGGTGGAGAGCCCGGCTGTCAGCAGCGCGGAATCCTTGGCGAAGGTCACCATGCGGAATCCGCGATCGACCTGGGCGAACGCTCCCTTGCCCGATCCGCACTGGATTCCCGGGATAATCGAATGGCGGCGACAAGCATCGAGGATGCTATCGACAGCGGCGACATGTTCGGGTTCGGTCTTGTCGAGGTCGGGCGGCAAGCCCAGCCCTAGGGCCAGATCCGCGGGGCCAATATAGATGCCGTCCAGTCCAGGCGTCGCGGCGATTTGATCGAGGTTGTCCAGAGCTTCGCGGGTTTCAACCATCACGAAACACAGGACCTCGCCGCCCAGCACGTCGGTTTCGCGGCTATCCATAGTCATTGACGCGCGCAGGGGTCCATAGGAGCGCACACCGCCCTGGCCATACCGGCACGCTGATACCGCGCGAGCGGCATCGGCTGCGCTGTTGACCATTGGCACCACAATGCCCTGTACACCGGCATCCAGCGCCTTGCCAATCAGCCAGGGTTCGTTCGCCGGCACCCGCGTGAACGGGACTGCGCCACGCCCCTCAATGGCGCGCAGCATATCTATCATCTCGGCATAATCGATCAGGCCGTGCTGCTGATCGATGCAAATGTAATCCACGCCGGGCGCTGCCATGAGCTCAGCCCCGAAGGCCCCGGGCATTGAGCACCAACAGCCCAGAGCGGCCTTGCCCCGGGCCCAGGTACGACGGAGGTGTCCAGCCCGTGACGCAGTGTTCATGTTCATGTTCTGATTCCCTTCATTATCCATCGACCTAGAGACTGTTGTCTCCCGCCAGAAGGGCGATCAACACGCCGATGTCGGCGACATGTTCCAGCCCCGCCACCGTATCGGCCAGGCTGTCGAGTTGCGCCGCCGGCAGGATTGCGCCGGCGCTTTCATGTAGCTTCTCCGACAGGTCCGAGGCGCCGAAAGGCCGCGTGTGATGGCCCTTGGCCGGGCGGGCCGCACCGGTGAAGCGCACGCCAGTCGAAGTGACGAGTTCCACCTCGGTCAGGTTCGACGCATCGCTGTCGCCCAGTGCTGGGTCGACGCGAATCTTGACTCGCTCGGCGATGAAAAGGGCACGCCGCGGGTCAAGCACTCGGTCCAGATCGAAACTCTCGACCGTAATGCGCCCGTCCAGCGCCGCGGCTCCCACCACATAGGGCAGCGAATGATCCGCGGCTTCGCGGGACTTCGGGTTCCAGGGGTCATCGCGGATTGCCACGAGATGATCGTAAACCCCCTGCTCGGTGCGCACATTGACCTCTGTGATTTCCGCCCCCTCCGGCAGTTGCGCGCGGGCGTCCAGTACCGCCTGGATGGCGCTTTGCGCGCGAGATCCAACCGGCCATCGCTTTAGGTTGGCACTCCCGATGGCCAGCGGCGGCGTGTCGGGGCACAAGCCGCGCGCCAGGTGGGGCCCCGGATCCTCGGTCACCTTGAAGATCGACAGGAAACCCAGATCACCGCGGAAGGGCCGCACCGGCCCCTCCGCCCCTTTTGACGCTAGCAGGCAGGCTTCCAGCGCATAGCGCATGATGTCGGCGCCGTGGAAGCGCTTCCACATTGTCAGGTCGCCGCGAAGGTTGGGGGCGCTGGATTCGATTTCGTTGCTTTGGAGATGCTGGATCGCCACGATCCCCATCGCCTCGGCGGTCTCTTTCTGGCTCAGACGCATCAATCGTGCCAACGCGCCGACTGCGCCCAACGCGGACAGGTTGGCGTGATCCCAGCCGCTGTCCTCACTTGGGACGAACTCGTAGAGGGTGGCAGCGATCTGATAACCCACCGCCAGTGCATCGAGCACGTCCCGACCACTACGGTGCAGTGTTTCTGACAGCGCCAGTAGCGGGGCAACCATGTCGCTGGGATGGCCGGGACTCAGACGGCCGACAAGAACGTCATTGTAGTCGTAGCATCGCAGCGGGACGCCGTTCACCAGCGCAGCAACCGGCGCCGCCGCACGCAGCCGGGTGCCCCAGATGGAGGCGCCTTTGCCCTCCGAGGGATAGAAGGAGAGAAACTGCCGGGCAATCGCTGCGGCTGGATGGCGGTAGGCACCCAGCCCTACTGCGAGAGTGTCCAGCAGCAGGCGCCGGGCGGGCTCTAAATGCGCCACATGGCCTTTGCGCCACCCCGCGACCGAATAGACCGCCAGTGCCTCGGCGATATCATCTCTCCAATTCTCCACTTCGCCGCTGAGCCAAGTCCGCTCCATCGAATGCTCTCCCCGCCAACTTCATCCAGAACGCTACACCCGAAATTACATAGTGGATACAGTTTTTTTTGATGTATGGCGGATTTCGGCCTAGTCCGTGCGGGGTCCAGAAAAGAAAAGTGTACTAAGCTACTGAATTTCCAATGACTTTTGAATCATCGGAGCCTCGCCCTTGTTTTTCATTTTCCTACTGGATCCACTAATCGGATATATGCTAAGTCAATTGGAGACAATATCTGCACGTTCGGCCGAGCGCTCAACCAAGGTCCATGTATGCCCACCGAGGAAAATTTCTGTGCCTACAGCGCCATCAAGGCCCTAATCACCTCTGGCGAGATTCCCGCCGGCGCGCCTCTCAGCCAGCTTGATCTGACGCGACGCTTCGGCATTAGCCGCACACCGGTCCGCGAAGCGCTGCGGCGGCTTCAGGCTGAGGGATTGGTCGATGCCGAGCATCACAAGCGCATGCGCGTCTCGAGTCTGACGCCAGACGATCTGGATACGATTTATGCCATGCGGGTGCTGCTTGAGAGCATGGGTGTCGCGCTTTCAGTTCCACAAATGACACGGGGTGACCTAGACGAACTGCAGACCTTTTCGGCAGCAATTAACTGGGAATATGACCGGAGCGACTCAGATGAGCGCGATCGACAGTTGCTGGACTTCAAGCTTCGCGCCATGAAGTATGCCGGATCAGGCGTACAGGCCGAGGTTTCGACGCTGTTCGGTCGCTGCGAGCGGGTTCGAAAGATGTACTCGGTCGTTTCGCCGGGCAGCCTGATCGTTGCGCACGAAGAGCATCTAGCCCTTCTCAAGGCGTTCATAGATGCCGATGTCGATAGGGCGGTTTTCGTCGCCTCCCGGCACCTCGCGCGGACGGCCCTTGCGGTCATCGGCTACATGGCTCCTGACTACGAGCCACGCGCACTGAGGTATTCGCTCAATATGACCTCCACGCCGATCTCGTCCAATGGAGCGCTTCCGATCGTGAATGTGATCGGCAGCGGGCCCAGAAACGTGCCGGCCGGTCGCGAGGAAGCCCGCGCACGCCGCGCCAAGACAAAGAAATCACAGGGAGAGGCATAATGACGACAGTTGTCTACGGCGCAGCGAGCGATATCGGCTATGCAGTCGTCCATGGCTTCCTGGAGGAAGGTAAGTCGGTCGTTGCGGTCGACCATTCAGAATTCTCGGACAAGCTACGTGCGCGGGCGGAGGCTGACAGCCGCTTATCGCTGCTGAGTTGCGGCGAAGTTCCGGGATCGGACTACGATCTTCCCGCGCTACTGGACCGCTGCGAGCAGGTTTCTAACAGCACCCTGCGTACGCTGATCTGCGTGGCGCCGCCCGTTGGTCAGGTCAAAGTGCTGCACTTTACCGGCGAAGACCTGCGTCAGATCATTGACCTGGAGCTAGTTGTACCCGCGTTGCTAATGCAGGAAGCCGGTCGGCGCATGGCTAGGGCCGGGGCAGGACAAATCATTATCTTCTGTTCGATGTCGGCGAAAACTGGCGTGCACACTCAGGTTGCCCCCTTTGCTGCAGCGAAGGGAGGGCTACTTGCCTACATGCGTGTTATGGCGGCCGAACTGGCGCCCAATGGCGTAACTGTCAACGCGATCGCCACATCTCTGTTCGAGCCGCAGGTGGCGATTCTTCCCCAGGAAGAGCGCGCGCGTCTAACACTGGGAATTCCCGCCCGGCGGTTCGGCAAACCGCGCGAGGCCGCTGCCGCCGCGCTCTATCTAGCGTCGGCGAATGCCGCCTTCATCACCGGAGAGACACTCAATCTTTCTGGTGGCCGTTTCATGGACTGATAAGGAGCGTGTGATGATCGCCATCGATATCAACGCCGGGCAAGCGACAGCGGGCAGCGAAGACTACGCTAGACTGGTTCGCGACGAAGGGAAATATTTTCGAGTCAATACCTCTGCCTATACAGACGAGGGCATCCTGCGGGCCGAGGAGAAGCTGATATTCGAGAAGACTTGGGGTTATCTGTGCCACGAATCGGAGATCCCCGAAGCCGGTGACTACCGCACCACTTATATCGGCCGGCAACCCATTCTGGTGGTTCGCGGACGGGACGGCATAGTACGGGCCTTCATCAATCGCTGCGTTCACCGGGGCGCGGCTCTGTGTCGCGACATTTCCGGACGGGCCCGGGCTTTCGTTTGCCCCTATCACGGCTGGTCCTACGACCTCGCCGGCAACCTAATGGGTATTACCGACAGAAATGTCGCCGGCGGTTATGCTGAGGATTTTGACGCACCCAAAGGTCTCTTCACGCTACCCCGTTGCGAAACCTATCGCGGATTCGTGTTTGGAAACCTGAACGCGAAGGCCCTCCCCCTACGCGATTATCTCGGCCGCTCGCGCGATGTCATTGACCAGAAGCTTAACATGTCACCGGTTGGCGAGATTCGCATTCGAGCTCGCCCCTACATTGTCAGGTATGAGGGAAATTGGAAATTCTCGGCCGAGAACATCGTGGATCAGTACCATTTTATGTATGTACACAGTCCATTCTCCAAGCTTCAGACGAAGTTCGGCGATACAACGGGCGACTTCGGTGTGCACAAGGGCGGTAATGCCGCCGCGATGAAAAGCAGCCGCTATCACGGTAGCACTTGGGGCACCGTCCAGGGCCACGGACTACTTCTGCAGCCAGAGATCAACCTTGAAAAGCGCGCTAATAGCAACTTCGCCGAGGTGTTCGAACAGCTATCCGAAACCCATGATGAAGAGACCATGTCCAAGATCGCCGGCAAGGCCGCGGCATCGATCTTCCCCAGCCTGGGCATCATCCATCACCAGATTCGCACTTGGCGGCCGCTTGGTCCCGAGCTGACGGAGGTAATCGTCTATCCTTATGAACTGGTCGGGATCGATGATGCGCTAAACGCCGGAATGTTGCGTAGCCAAGAGCGGTTTTATGGTCCCGCTGGCTACGGCATGCCCGATGACGTGGACATCTTTAGCCAGAATGCCGAAGGGCTACGCGGCAGCTCGGTGGAATGGCTGATCCTGGAGCGCGGCATGCCCTCGGATGAACGCGACGAGACTGGGGATACCCGCGGTTTGGCCACCAGCGAGGCGCCGCAGCGCGGGTTCTGGCGGGCCTGGGTGAGCGCGATGCGCGGGGAGTTGAACTGAGATGGCGCTCAACATCCGTAGAGATAACCAGACCGATGAGGCATCGGCCTTCCTCTTTCTGGAAGCGCGGTTGCTAGACGAAGCTAGAATCCGAGAATGGCATCAGCTCTTTGCCGAAGAGGTCCACTACTGGATCCCGATCGACGAGACGCGTCCGACGAGCGAATCCGGATCGCTGGTCAACGACGACGCACTGGCGCTTGAAGAGCGAGTATACCACCTGCTGGAAACCACTTTTGCAGCGCAAACACCCAAATCGCGGACGTTGCACTTTGTTAGCAACGTGCAGGTGGATGCGGAGAAGGCAACACCCGAGGGCATCGTAGTGCATTCCAACCAACTCATCCTAGAACTGCGCACTGGCGACTTCCGGCAGATCGGACTGGGCCAGCAGCGCATAATCGGCACCAGCATGACGCACGAGTTAATCCGCCGCCCCGAAGGCCTGCGGATCGCGAAGAAGCACGTGCGCCTGATCGACCGGGAAATGCCCCAGAGTAACCTGACATTCCTCCTCTGACGGCGGCTACGGCCGATCCGCAGGCAAGGAAGCGCACGCGCCTCTCGCGTTGCCCTGTGGGTGACCTACCGGGTCGGTGCGCGCAGTGAAAGGTCTCGCAAAGTGACTCAGCCGCCCTTCGTCGTCCCTACGCGACACCCAGTGTATGACCGCGCCGTTGACGTGCAAGTAATCGCGGTGCGAACGGCGGCGCAGAACACCAATCTGTATGATATTGCCGCTAGCGAAGGGCCGCCCCTGCCCGCGACCACACCGGGCGCGCATGTGGATTTACATCTACCCAACGGCATGGTCAGGCAGTACTCGCTGGTCTCGGCCCGGGCGGAGGGTGGAATCTACACGCTGGGAATTAAGCTCGATCCTAAGAGCCGGGGGGGGTCATCCTATATCCATGAGCACCTGAGCGCGGGCGATGCCCTCAGGGTCGGCCCGCTGCGCAACAACTTCCCGCTGACGATAAACGCGGCCTTCTCGGTATTCATCGCTGGCGGAATCGGCATAACTCCGTTGTGGGCGATGATCGAGGAGCTCAAGGTACTCGGCGCGGCGTGGAGGCTGTACTACTCCTGCCGCACACGCAACGAGGCCCTGTTCCTGGACCGGATGCAGCACGATGACCGGGTGGTACTGAACTTTGACGATGAGAATGGTGGCCGATACCTCGATATAGCCGCAATAACCGGCTCTGCCCCCGCGGGAACGCACTTTTATTGCTGCGGACCCACGCTCATGCTGAAGGCGCTGGAAATCGCCGTGAGCAATGTGCCCCCTGCGCAGGTTCACCTGGAGTATTTCTCCGCGACGCAATCAACCGCCAACGCGGGCGGATTTAAGGTGGTCCTGGCGCGTAGTGGTGCTGAATTCAACGTCGCGGCGGGCCAGACCATTCTGGAAGCCCTCCGCGAACAGGGGTTCGATGTCACTACCTCCTGTGAGCAGGGACTTTGCGGGATGTGCGAAACGCCTGTTCTGGAAGGAGAGCCCGACCACCGCGACGAGGTAATGACCGATGTCGAAAAAGCGGCTGGCGACCGAATGATGATCTGCTGTTCGGGCTCCAGGAGCGCCCGTTTGGTACTGGATATCTGACCGCGAGACCAAGGCATGACGGTTTCCGCGCCCCCTTAGATGGAGACACACCATGAAATTGCTTCGCTATGGCCCTGTAGGTCAGGAACGTCCCGGTGTGCTGGATCCTCAAGGACGCATCAGGGATCTCTCCGCGCTCTTCTCGGATGTTTCGGGCGATACCCTCTCCGCCGATAACCTCCGCCGTCTCGCCTTGATCGACCCAGAATCTTTGCCGCTGGTTGAAGGAAATCCACGTCTCGGAGCCTGCGTCGGAAAGTCTGGAAAATTCATCTGCATCGGGCTGAACTACTCCGATCACGCCGCCGAGACCGGGGCCGGTATCCCAACCGAGCCGATAGTCTTCCTGAAGGCTCCTTCTGCCATTTGCGGCCCCAATGACGCACTGGAGATGCCGCGCGGTTCGGACAAGCTAGATTGGGAAGTCGAGTTGGGCATCGTCATCGGCACGGTCGCCAAATATGTAACCGAGGCGCAGGCGCTAGATCATGTAGCCGGTTATTGTACTGTGAATGATGTGTCCGAGCGCGGTTTCCAGATGGAACATCAGGGCCAATGGACGAAGGGGAAGTCCTGCGACACATTCGGTCCCATCGGCCCTTGGTTGGCAACCGCGGACGAAGTGCCCCACCCCGACAGCCTACGGCTCTGGTGCGAGGTTAACGGGCGCCGCATGCAAGATGGCACGACGCAGACGATGATCTTCAAGCCGGCATTCCTAGTTTCATACCTATCGCAGTTCATGTCGCTCCAACCTGGCGATATCATTTCCACCGGCACGCCGCCGGGGGTTGGGTTGGGCCAGAAGCCACCTCAGTATCTTGCCCCTGGTGACGTAGTTTCCGTCGGTATCGATGGGCTGGGAACACAACAGCAAGCCGTGGCAGCTGCAGCTTAGAGCGCGTTTGAGAAGGGCATTGGTTCATGATAATCTGCACAGCAGGCCATGCCCCGTGAACATCGCCAGCGAGAAGCCCTACCGGTGCATCAACATTCTCGCGCTCTGGTCGCAGCGCAGACCCAGAACTTCACCCGCCCAGAGTGGGGCACCTACCGCCAGTGGGCCGCCAAAGGTGCCCGGATGCGCAGGGGTGAGAAAGGCACCACGACCGTGTTCTACAAGGAGCTTGCCGTCGACGGCGGACGATGCCGCTGACGCAGTCAACACCGCCTCCCCCGAGCGCCGCTGTGTCGCCTGACCTTTGCGCAGCCAGCGCGGCAGCTTGCCGCTGTCCAGCCCGAACAGGTCCAGCGCGCGATAGACGGTGTGCGACACCACCTCGTCCTGGTTTTGCGGAAGCTGATAGAAGGCCGGCACCGGTGGCATCGCGATGGGGCCGTTCTCTGTCGCCTGCTGCAGCCGGATATGCCCGGCATGCAGCGGCGTCTCGCGCACCAGCAGAACCACCTGGCGGCGTTCCTTCACGCAGACATCGGCGGCGCGGACCACCCGGTCCTCGTTTTAGGAATTGGCGATGCCGCTCAGCTTCTTGATCGAACAGGGCGCTACGATCGTCCCGTCTAGCTGGAACGACCCGGACGAGATCGCCGCGCCGATGTCGGTGAAGGAATGCACCACGTCGTCCAGGCGGCGCACTTCATCGGCGCTGTGGTCGGTCTCGGCTTGGATGGTGCGGATCGCCGAGGGGGCTGACGAGCAGAATGCGACTCGATCCCCATCTCGCGCAGCGCCTCCAGTGCGCGGAATGCCATAGACCACCCCCGAGGCACCGGTGATGCCGACGATCAAACAATTGTGCATGCCCGACCCTCCCTAGACCGCGTCATAGCGCCCGCGCCGCTTGCGGATCATCCGCTTGAGCCCCGGCAGAACCCCCAACAGCGCGATCGCCAAGGTCAGCACCATGATCACGCCGCTGATCGGCTCGGTCAGGAACGGGGTCATGTCGCCGCGGAACAGCACCACAGCAGTGCGAAAGTTCTGCTCCATCGGCGGGCCCAGGACAAAGCCCAGCAGCAGCGGGATCAGCGGAAAGGCCAGCACCCGCAGAAGATAACCTAGCGCGCCGAAGGCGAACACCATCCAGACGTCGAAGGTGCTGTTACCGATGCCGTATACCCCCATGCAGACGAACATCAGGATCGCCGGATAGAGATACTTGTAGGGGATCGACAGCATCCGCACCCAGATCCCTAGCAGCGGAATGTTGATCACCAGCAGCATGATGTTGCCGATCCAGAAGCTCATCACCAGGCCCCAGAACACGTCGGGATGGTCCGACATCATCGTCGGGCCGGGAGTGATGCCGTGGATCATCAGCGCACCCAGCATGATAGCCATGGTGGCGCTGCCGGGGATGCCCAGGGTCAGAGTCGGGATGAAGGCGGTCATGTCACCGGCGTTGTTGGCCGATTCCGGGGCCACGACCCCCTCGATCGCGCCCTTGCCAAAGCGTGAGGGATCGCGCGCCAACTTCTTCTCGGCAACATAGGCCAGAAAGGCGGCGATAGTCGGGCCGGTGCCCGGCAGCGTGCCGAAGAACACGCCCATCCCCGACCCGCGGCCCATCGCCTTGGGAAAGTGGCGCCAGTCCTCGCGCGTCGGCACCATCGAACGGAAGGTCACCTTCTCGCGCAGCGGCGTACGCTGGCTCCCGACGCGCAGGCTCGCGATGATCTCGGGGATGCCGAACAGCCCCATCGCCAGCGCCGCCAGCTCGATCCCCTCGGTCAGCTCCAGCATGCCGAACTGGAACCGCGCCGCGCCCGAGTTCAGGTCCAGGCCGATGGTCCCTAAGAACAGCCCCAGGCAGACCATGGCATAGCCCTTTTGCGGCTTACCGTCCGACATGGTCGAGGCCGCGACCAGCCCCAGCAGCATCAGCGCGAAATACTCCGCCGGGCCGAAGTCATTGGCATAGATCGCCACCACCGGCGCGAAGACCATCATGAAGATGATCCCGATCGTTCCGCCGCAGAAAGACGCGATCGTCGCCATGAACAGCGCCACGCCCGCGCGGCCCGACTTGGCCAGCGGATGACCGTCGATCGCGGTGATCGCGTTCGTGGCCGTGCCCGGCACGTTTAGCATGATCGAGGTCGTCGCCCCGCCATAGCTGGCGCCGTACCAGATCCCCGCCAGCATGATCAGCGCGGTGGTCGCGTCCAGCTGAAAGGTCAGCGGAAACAGCATCGAGATCGCCGCTAGCGCGCCGATCCCCGGCAAAACACCGATCAGCGTGCCCAGCAGCACCCCCAGCATGCAGAACATGAGGTTGTGCAGCTGAAACGCCGTCTCGATCCCGATCAGCAGGTTCGGTCCCAGATCGCCCATGATCTCAGCTCCAGGGCCAGGCGGCCAGTTTGATCGGCAGGCCCAGCAGCGCGTCGAAGATCAGCACCGCGATCACCGCAAGCACCGCCGCCATCACCAGCCGCCAGATCAGCGGGAAATCATTGTTCGGCGCCAGCGCGACCAGGGTCGTCACCACGATGGTCGGGATCATGCCGACAGTTCCGATCCCAAATGCGAACAGCGCGATCGCGGCCAAGATGGTGATCATCGGGATCCAGTTGACCTCGATCCCCACCTTCTCGCCCTTCAGGCCGCTCAGCAGCGTCAGCAGGCCGAACAGCGCCATGCCTATGGCGCAGAACAGGGGAAAGCCGCCCGGCCCGAGCCGGGTCAGCGTGCCGATCTGGTAATGGGCCAGCGTATAGGCGCCAATCCCCAGCCCGACGAGGGTAAAGACCGCCCCGCCGACCGCATCCTGCTTGTTCGCGATCATCCTGCCACCCTTCTGCTGAGACCGGCGCCGCGACCGTCCGGGCCGCGGCGCCGGTTCTCATTGTTGGCCCAGATCGTATTCTTCGATTAACGGCACAACGTCGGTGGCCGTCTGCTCGATCAGCGCGTCGAACTCGGCCGGGCTTTGGGTTTTCACGCTGGAGCCCGAACTTTCGATCAGATCGACGAAAGCGCGCGCGGCGGTGGCCTCGGTCACCATGGCGTTCAGGCTGTCGACGATCTCGGTCGGGGTTTCGCTATCCACGCAGATCCCAAGCCAGGCCTTGGCGATCACGTCAACACCAGCTTCCTGCAGGGTCGGCACGTCCGAGAACACCGGGTTCCGTTCCGACCCGGTGGTGGCCAGCACCTTCACCCGGCCGGAATCGACCTGCGGCTTGGCGACCAGCGGCGGCGCAAAGAAGATCTGGATGCGGCCCGCGGCCACCTCCTGGATCGCATCGGCGGCGCCTTTGAAGGGCAGGCCCACCATCTCGATATCGCCGGCCTTCTGGATCGCCAGCCCCACGAAATTGGCCGAGGACGCCGGGCCTAGGTTGCCGTAGTTCAGCTCGCCGCTGTGCTCCTTGGCATAGGCCATGAACTCTTCCATCGTCTCGACCGGCAGATCGTTCGCCGCGACGACGACATAGCTGTATTCCGAGAATGTCGTGACGCCGCCAATATCATCCAGGTGGAACGGCACCGACGAGAACAGCTTGGTGTTCACGGGATCCAGGTAGCTGCAGACATGCACGGTATAGCCGTCGGCCGGCTGTGCATAGACATCGCCGCCCGCCAGCATCGACGAGGCGCCGGGCTTGTTCTCGACCAAGAAGCGCTGGCCGCTGGCCTCACTCAACTTCTCGGCCAACAGGCGCGCGGGCACGTCGGTCGGGCCACCGGCGCCGAAACCGACGACCATGCGCACGGGCTTCTCGGGGTACTCGGCCATCGTGGGCGTCGCGGCAAAGGCGGTGCTCAGCCCCGCCACCACGGCGGCTGAGGTCAGCAGATGTCGGATACGTATATGGGTCAAGTTTACCTCCCTCGAGAAAAATCAGATGTCCTTGGGGTCCAGAAAGTCACGCAGATCGACCTGGGCGAAGCCCTTGGGCATCGCCATGTCGAACCGCGCGCGCTGGTCGGGCATGGTGACCGGCGGCTTCGTCGCGTCGATCATCCAGCGCGTGCCAAGACGCTGATACCCTTGGACCCCCGGAACGATGGTCGAGGCATTGTCCAGCCCCCAGGTCTTCACGTTCGGAATGGTGATCACGTCATCGGTGGCGTTCACCCGCGTCGCCATAGACCACATCACCTGGCGCAGATCGCCCGCGTCGATATCCTCGTCCACGGCAATCGCCAGTTTCGGCTGCTGATAGGGGCCCGACAGCGCTGCCATCAGCGCCACCTTGGCCTGACCCGCGGATTTCGGCCGCAACTTGATCACCAGTGCCAGCAGGCCCGAGACCGTCATCGTGCGCACGTCCAGCAGGTCCAGCCCGCCGTCCACACGCTCCAGATGCTTCACCGTCGCCACGTCGATCCCCAGCCCGGTGGTGGACTGAGTATCGGTCGGGGGGAAACCGCAGTGCAGCGCGTAATAGATCGGATCCTTGCGCCGGGTGATCGCCTTCAGGCGGAACACATGTGCCACGTCCGGATCGGGATAGGTGCCGGTGACCTCGCCGAACGGGCCCTCGTCCTCCAGGAAGCCTTCACCCACGATCTCACCTTCCAGCACGATCTCGGCCTCGGCGGGCACCTGGATGTCCGAGGTCTCGGACTTGATCGTACGCACCGGCTCGCCCAGCAGGGCGCCCGCCAGTTCCAGCTCGTCAAATCCGAACTGCGAGGTGAAGGCCGAGGAGAACCAGATCGCCGGGTGAACGCCGATCACCACCGACACCGGCATCGCGTCGCCCCGGGCACAATACTTGTCATAGATCTTGCGCGCATGGCGCGGCAGCATCACAAAGCCCGAGCGCCCGGCCCCCTTCACCTGCATCCGATGCAGCGACATGTTCTGGATCCCGGTGTCGGGATCGCGGACAAAGGAAATCCCCGATGGGATGTAGCGTCCCACATCGCGTTCCGACACGATGACCGCCGGAATGTCGGTCAGCTTGGCCTCGTCGCCGGTCAGCACCACCTCGCGCACCGGGGCGCCTTTGGGATCGACGGATTCGCTGGGCACCGGCTGGGACGACAGGGCCGACAGGCGCGTCAGAACCTCATCCTCGGGCATGCCCAAGCCGATCGCCCATTTCTTGCGGTCGGCGACGATCTGGCTGCAGGCGCGCCAGCCGGGGTGACCCTTGATATCCGTGAAAAGGGTCGATTTGTTCAACTCGTAATAGGTCTTCCACTCGATCGCCGAGAGGTTCGTCTCAGGGTCGACCTGCCGGTTCACGACAAGCAGCTCGCCCTCGTCCTCGAGCGATTTGAGGAAGCTGCGATAGGATTGGTCAGTCATGTCCGTGTCCGTCTTCTATTTGGTCATCTTCACTGGCGCCAGCGCATCCCGGTGGGAGGGCGGCGTCAAGCATCCTCCGGCATCGGATAATCATCGGCGTTCAGAACCCAGCCCGCCTGGGCCGAGAAATCCATGCGCGGCGGGCCGAATATATCGACCAGCAGGTTGTCACCCGCGCCGGTGGCCCGCGTGGTGTGGATCACCGGCGGCGGGATCACCAGAAGCGAGGGCGATGCCATCTCGATCGCCGCATCCGGGCGCCAGTCGGCCATGTCGCTGGTCCAGCTCCAGCGCAGGTAGTGGGTGAAGTCGCCCTGCAACGCCAATGAACCCTGTTCAAAATCGTCGTGGTGGTGCGGCGACATCTTCGCCGGGTCGCGCGGCCCCTCGAACGGATCCAGCACGTTCACCATCAGCGTGGTGCAGCGGAAGATCCGGCCGAACCGCCCCGCCTCGGGCGCGACATCCAGCGTGTAATGGCGCAGCTTCCAGCCGCCCACGGGATCCGGCCACGGCCGGTAGGCCGGGATATGCTCGCGGGTCCGGTCATAGGCCCCGGCATTGGCGCAAGCCGCCACCAGATCCGGCGCGCGGGTCGAAAAGATCCGCACCAGCCGCCCGCCCCGGGGCAACTTGACCAGGCTGTCGCCCGGCGGCACGAAGGCGATGGAAAAGCCCGGCACCTCGGCTGTCTCGCCCTGCCAGGTGATCCGCGCGCCGCCCGCGGGCAGCAGCACGCAGTATTCGTCGGGCTGCCCCTGCCGGGCGAATTCCCCGCCCGTCGCAGCCTCGGTCACCGCCACAAGGAAGTTGTGCCCGCGCAGCATCCAGGTGCGGCCCTCGAGCCCCTCCTGCTGCGGCAGCGCGTCATAGAAATGGCCCTGCTGCTCGTCGGCGATCAGCCCGGTGACGGTGCGCATGTCGCGCGCGGCGGGGGCCGCCAGCGCGGCGCGAGGGTCCCTCTCTTCGTACATAATCCCCTCCTCCCTAGCTGTAGATTTGTTCTGTTATACGATACAGCATCCTTTACAGCGATACATATTCATCGCAAACTGGGCATGTCAAGCATTGTATCGCCGCGCTGGTCGGCACAGTGTTCTGTTCGAAGACAGCCAGGAGGCCCGATGGCCGAAGACAATCCGAAGAAGTCCGGTGTAATTCAAAGCGTCGCATTGGCGTTGCAGGTCCTTGAAACATTGGCCGAAGCCGGGGGCGACATGGGGGTCACCGTGCTGGCGGCCGAGCTGAAGACCACCAAAAGCCGCATCCACCGTCACCTTCGGACGCTGCTGACGCTGGACTACATCGCGCAGTCTCGACAGACGGAACGCTATCGCATCGGTCCACGGCTGATCGCGCTGGGGCATGCGGCCTCGTCCTCGGCCGATCTGGTGTCGGTCGCGGCGCCGCATCTGCGCACTCTGCGCGACCTGACCGGTCAGGCGGTTAGCCTGGGGCTGATCAGCGCCGACGGGATCCGCATCCTGCACACGCTGTCCGGCACCATGCAGATCGAGGTCGGTGTGCGCGCCGGATCGCTCTTGGGCTTTCACAACTCGGCCCAGGGCAAGGTCGCCCTGGCCGCTATGCCCGAGGACCTGCGCCAGGCGCTGATTCCCGACCCGATCCTGCCCGCCACCGATTACACGATCACCGACCGCGACGATTTCCTGGCGCAGATCAACACCATCGCCGAATGCGGCTGGGCCACCGCCCCGAATGAGACGGTGCTGGGCCTGAATGCGCTGGCCAGCCTCGTGCTGAACGCCGAAGGCGAGGCCATCGCCACCGTCGCGCTGGTCAGCCTGACTCAGTATATCGAGACCCCGCCAAGCCCCGTGCAGATTCAGGCGGTGCGCAACGCCGCTGCAGGGATCTCGCACGATCTGGGCCATACCGGCTAGGCTTTTCCGCCGCGGTCCAGGCCCAACCCTGCCCCTCGGCGGGCGGCACATCCGCGCTTGCATTCTTGCGGCATGATGTTCTATCTACCGATACATCGGATCGTTCTGCGCAACACTCGCAGACGACAAGAGGAGGACCCGGATGACCGCAGCAGCATCCCAGACCCGTTCCGACATCGCGGCAATCGACGCTATGTTGCAGGGTGCGGTCGATCCGCATGTGCACAGCGGCCCCTCGATCCCCCCGCGCGGCATCGATCACCTGGGCCTTGGGCGGCTCTATTCCCAAGCTGGGTTCCGCGCCACGGTGACTAAGGACCACGACTATTCCGGCGTCATGTGCGTCCGGATGATCCGCGACAATTTCCCCGACCTGACCACCCAGGTCCTGTCCGGCATCGTGCTGAACAACGTCGTCGGCGGGCTGAACCCCTTTGCAGTGGAACACACCGCCGCGCTGGACGGTCGCATCGTCTGGCTGCCCACTCTGGCGGCCGAGAACCACCTGGCGTGGGAGAAATCGGCAAACTGGTCGCATCCCGCCTCGACCCAGAAGATCCGCCCGGTCGAGGCCGTGCCGCTGTTTCAGGACGGCAAGCTGCGCCCCGAACTGCTGGACATCCTCGACGTGATCGCCGCCACCGGGCTGGCGCTGGCCAGCGGCCATATCCACGTGTCCGAGACCAAACTGGTCTTTGCCGAGGCCCGCAAGCGCGGCATCGAACGAATGATCTTCACCCACCCCGAGGATATCGTCGGCGCCTCGTTCGACGACATAAGGGAAATCGCGGACATGGGCGCATTCGTCGAGCATTCGCTGGCCTTCTTTGTCGCGGGCTCGAAGTTCCGCAACCGCACCGATGACGAGCTGAAGGCCTTCATCGATTGTGTCGGACCCGAGCGCACGATCCTGTGTTCCGACCTCGGCCAGACCGGCACCGTCAGCCCGCTCGACGGGTTCCGCGCGGCGGTCGGCGCCTGTCTGGACTTCGGCTATTCCGACGACCAGATCCGGCATATGGTGTCGGCAAACGCCGCCCAGGTCATCGGCCTGGACAGTTAGGGGGACCCGTGGACACCTTGCGGAGCCGCATCCTGTCCCGCGAAACGCTAGTCGGCACCTTCATCAAGACGCCCTCATCCCATGTGGTCGAGATCTTGGGCCAAGCTGGCCTGGATTTCGCGGTGATCGACCAGGAACACGCACCGATCGGCATCGCCGATGTGGACCGCTTGGCGCTGGCGGGCGCGGCGGCGGGGCTGCCGCTTCTGATAAGGAGAACCCCCCGACGAGAGATCTACACTACAGCATTGCCAGGAAGCGCGAAATTGTCGGGCCTATTTCGAGGGCGGGTCGACGCGTGCGCTTAGTTAGAAATACGATGTTTGCCGCACCTGATTCCGATCTCGGTCGAGACACCCGAGCGCGGTGAGTTCGACGACGACGCGGTCGAAGAAGAGCTTCCCCCCGAATACGAGACGCGGATCGCGGCGCTCGAACGGCTCGAAGGGCGTCAAACGCTCGAGCTCGAGTTTCTAAAGAGGGCTCGTCGGCGCGAACGATCGCAGAGAAGCGCGCCTGAATCCTTGATCACCGGCCCGCCGCAATCTAGGACAGACGGGTGCTAGGTGATGGAGTTGGCTCGGTCCCGATTCTACACAAGTTTCGCTTTGGCGCAGGAAGATCTGGTGATCGGCGTAGTTCGGCCGCGATTACTCGACAACCGACAGGGATAACGGCTGTCCGATTTACCCCAATCGTCCCTCTACCTCGGCGGGCCATGCTCGGGTACAAACTCGCCGAGTCTTGACAGGAAAAGCTCGCCAGCTCAATGCCCATCAGTCGTCCGGACTGCCGGGCTCGGAAGGTCCAAGATAGCGGTCGTTCATCCGACCCACGACGTCTTTGACATGACTGTCGGATAGGTGGGCGTAGCGGCGAACCATCTGGAGCGTCCGATGTCCGAGAACTTCTGCGATTTCGACAAGACTCGCACCGTTCATGGCGAGATAGCTGGCCGTGCTGTGCCGCAGGTCATGGAAACGGAAGTCCGTGAGGCCGGCGGCTTCGCGTGCATTCTCCCAGGCTTTCCGGATGTCGATGGGGCCCCGCCCATCTCGACGGGGAAATAACCATCTTGTCTTCGGCGGCTCTGGCAGCTCACTGTGTAGGGTCTCTGCGTACAAAACCTGATCACGGATGACCGGCACGACCTGTGGGACGATATGGATGGCCCGCGTATCCCCGTTCTTCGTATTGCGCAGGATGGCCGTTCCGCGGTCCAGGTCCACGTCGTCGAGTGAGAGGCCGAGAATCTCACTTCGACGCGCGCCGGTGCTGATGGCGATCAACACGACCGGATAGAGTTGCGAGTTGCGGCTCGCCTGGCACACGCCTAGGAGCGCCGCGCGCTCGTTATCGTTGAGGTAGCGCGATCGCTCATTTCTGATCTTGGTGATTGTGTTTACACCGTCGAGCGGGCTGGAGGCCGTCCAACCCCACTGAATGGCGTATTTGAACAGCAAGGCGAGTTCGTCGCGGTAATGCTTCAGCGTCTTCGCGCTTTTCGGCCGCGGCGGCCTCTTCGACCTGCCCTGCCCGTCCTTGACCCTGCGTCGGCCGTCGCCGGCAACGGCCAGTGCGTTCATCTTTTCGCTGACCAGCTCAGAGGTGATGTAGGTGAGTGCGTATTCCCCGAGCTCCCGCTCCCAGAAGTTGAGAAACGAGGCCTCGGCCCGTTTGGTACTCTCCGCACGATGAACGAAGACGTCTGAGCGAAATCGGTCGACCACATCCTGAAGGGTCTTGGTCGCCGCCGAACGGACCACGTTTTTGAACTCGCCCTTGCGGATACCGCTTTCGGTGTCTTGCGCCCACCGCTTGGCGTCGGTCAGGCGCTTGAAGGTCCGCATCTGATCGGGAAAGCCCTTCATCCGGACCATGACCCGATAAGATGCACCTCGCTTCCCTTCACGTTTCTGGATGGTGGCCATGTGGCCCTCCTGAGATCACAGCCATGCGTCCCTGGGAGGGTTTTGGCACATTTTTGGCACAGTGAAAACCAAGAGTTTTCAACAATCGCCATACGGCACTGATCAAATAAGCTAAGCTTTTCAAAATCTTATAGATTGCCCTGTGTTGGCAATGTATGTCGAGAATAGGTCTTCGCTTGGCTCATAACCTGAAGGTCGTAGGTTCAAATCCTACCCCCGCAACCAAACTTCTAGCGCAAATTCAGTGCTTTACAAAAACGCCCCGACCTCTGGCCGGGGCGTTTTTGCGTGATAGGGACAAATTCGGGACGGTGGCGTCGGCCTATGCCAACGAAACCCAACGGGCTCCCGACACCATAGCTGGGTAGGCACCGTCAGACGTGCGCGAGCACCTACTGCGGTTGCAGATGGCGAAAGCCCGCGAAGTCCTCGAACGGACAGATTTTCCGATCACCGAGATCGCGCCCGAAGTCGGGTACTCATCCAATCGGGTGTTCACCAAGCAACGGCGGGGCATTCCGGTCCACGCCGCAGGTCGCGGTTATTCCACTGCGTCGGCGGCCTGTCGGATCACATCGGCCACTTCGTCGGGATTTGTCATTGGCAGCATGTGACCGTTCTCGATATCGACGACCGTCGAACCGGCCCGCTCCGACATCTGGCGCTGCAGATCGGGAGCGATCGTCCGGTCGAGGGTCGCGATGACCGACCAGCTCGGCTTCTCGGCCCACGCCGCCGACTGTGTCTCGTATTCGAGGATCGACGAGTTGGAGGCTGCCTGCGACCTTGCCAGGAAGACGGCGTCTTGATCGGACAGACCGTTGCCGACGACGGATAGAAAGCCGTCTTCATGGATCAGGTAGTGGCCATCATCGAAGACCGTGAGCATGTCGGACGAGAACTCGCCCGGAGCAGAGGCCAACAGGCCCCCGCCGCTTTCTCCGACATCGGGTTGAAACGCCGCGACGTAGACGAGGCCCCTGACGCCCGGGTCCACGCCGACTTCGCTGATCACCACGCCGCCGTAGGAATGCCCGACCAGCAGCATCGGACCGTCCTGAACGTCGACAATCCGCTGGACCGCGGCAATGTCGTCTTCGGTGGAAGTTAGCGGCATCTGCACGACCGTGACTCTGTAGTCTTCTGCGGTCAGGCGGTCATAGACGTCGCGCCAGGTGCTGCCGTCGACGTTCGCCCCATGGACAAGGACGATGTTGGTCACATCGGCGAACGCCGCGCCTGATTGCGCGGTCACGACGCCGACAGCCATGGCGCTTGAAAGCAGAAGAGATTGCAGATGGTTCATGATCGGGATCTCCATGTGAAATGACCCTAGCGACCAATTCCAAGGCTTGCGGCACGAAGGCTGCCCGAATGGTGCCAATCTTGCTGACTTTCTAGCTGTCAGATGCTTGCGCATCGCAAACAGCCGGGCCGGGCTCGAGGAAAGGCACTGAGAAATCGTCGATTTTCCGAATGCTGGCTTCGTTCTGCTTCGGTCCGATGTCAAAAGCGCGGCGATACTTTTGGCCTTTCTCCACATCTGTTGCGGTCTGGCGATGTGACGGGACCGCGGTCTGGCCGCTTGTGCAAATCCGGAAGTAAGCAAGATCGGCACCGACCCGGCAGCCTCGGCGCCGCAAGGCTCAGAAACGCTCGCTACGGTGGAGCCATTGTCATGTGCATCGCGGCCCCGGCCTTCCCTGCCCCATCCGGCGACCGCCGAACTAGACTGAAGGAACGTCAACCATGGCCATCACCACCACGTCCACCGGCACAAACCTCTTCTACAAGGACTGGGGTCCGAAAGACGCCCAGCCGATCATGTTCCATCACGGCTGGCCCCTCAGCTCCGACGACTGGGACAACCAGATGCTGTTCTTTCTGGCCGAGGGTTATCGCGTGATCGCGCACGACCGGCGTGGTCACGGCAGGTCCGACCAGACCGACACCGGCAATGATATGGACACCTACGCGGCGGATGTTGACGAGATCGTCAAGGCGCTGGACTTCCAGGACGCAATCCATATCGGCCATTCGACCGGTGGTGGTGAGGTCACGCGCTATGTCGCGCGGGCCGAGCGCGGCCGCGTGGCCAAGGCCGTCCTGATCGGTGCCATTACACCTGTCATGGTTCAGTCCGATGCGAACCCGGATGGTGTGCCGCTGGAGGTTTTCGACGGGTTTCGATCCGCAGTGGCGACGAACCGGGCCCAGTTCTTTCTCGATGTGCCAAGCGGACCATTCTACGGTTTCAACCGAGAGGGCGCGAAGGTCAGCCAGGGCCTGATCGACAACTGGTGGCGTCAGGGCATGGCCGGCGGCGCAAAGGCGCATTACGATTGCATCGCGGCATTTTCCGAGACCGACCTTACCGAAGACCTCAAAGCAATCGCTGTTCCGGTCCTGTTCTTGCACGGCGAGGATGATCAGGTCGTCCCGATCGCGAACTCGGCGCACAAGGCGATCAAGCTGGTACGGGACGGCACGCTGAAAACCTATCCGGGCCTGTCGCACGGGCTGTTCGCCACGCATCCTGAAATCGTGAACCCGGATTTACTGGCCTTCATTCGCGCCTGATACGCCTTCACGGCGGTTGCGAGAGGCTCGCGACCGCCGAGTGCGTGATACCGTGCGAGCCCGGGACCAGAGCGCTTCATCTTTGGTCGGTGACGTCTGCTGGGCTCGCAGGAACGCTGGCGGATTTCGCGTCAGTCCCAGCGGGCCGTCCCGAACGCGTGAAGAAACGGGATTGAAGCGATGCACGTTCTCAAGGTTGCCATCGCCGGCTTCGGGGGCGTGGGACGCGCAACGGCCGATCTTCTGCTGGCCCGCCGGATTCGCTATCGGCACGTCTATGGCGCCGACGTTCGCCTGGTCGCGGTCTGCGGATCGCGCGCCGGCCTTGCCGATCCGGGCGGCCTGGAACCCGAGCGCCTGAACGCGCTCGAGCCAGGCCTGTCAGGCCCGGATTTCATCGAGACGAGCGGCGCCGACATTCTTGTCGAGGCAGGCCCAAGCGACTTCCGCACCGGTGAGCCGGGCCTTGCCTACATCAGCCCTTTCCTCTCGGCAGGGCGCCACTCCATCGTCATCTCGAAGGGGGCGCTGGTCCACAGTGGGCCGGCCCTACGCGCTCTGGCGGGTGCCTCCGGTTCGATGCTGAAGATCAGCGGCGCGGCCGCCGCCGCGCTGCCGACGATCGACCTTCTCGACCACAGCCTGAAAGGCTGCGAGGTGCTCGAAATCGAGGGCATTCTGAATGCCACAACCAATTACCTGCTCGACGCGATGATGAACCAGAACCTCGGCTTCGACGAAGCGCTCGCGCGCGCCCAGGCGGGCGGTTTCGCCGAAGCCGACCCGCGCAACGATACCGAGGGCTGGGACACCGCCAGCAAACTCATCCTCATCGCCAATTTCGGGCTGGACGCCGACCTGACGATGGACGATCTGGCCGTCGAGGGCATTCAGTCGGTTGCGGCGCATGATATCGAAGCGTGGCGAAAGCAACGTCTCGCTCCCAAGCTCGTCGGAAGCCTCATCCGCGCAGACGGCGCGACGCGGGCGGCCGTCGGCGTCCGGACCTACCCGCCGACCGATCCGCTCGCGCATGTGTCGGGAAAGAACAAGGCGATCCGCATCACCACCGACGCGATGGGCGAGACGATCGCCATCGGATCCGGAACGGAGCCTCTCGCCACGGCGGCGGCCGCGCTGAAGGATCTCGAACACATCCTGACGACACGAGCGGCTCGGGCCACCAACGGTTCGGGAGCAGAGGAATGACGCTGAAGACCGTGCAGGCCATTCGGCACATAGGTTTTGAGGACCTGGGCAGCTTCGCGGCCCCCTTGAGAGAGGCCGGCTACGGCATCGAGTACATCGATGTGGCCGAGCGCGATCCGGCGACGCTCAACCCCCTCGGCGCCGATCTCCTCGTGGTTCTCGGCGGTCCGATCGGCGTTTATGATCATGACGCCTATCCGATCGTCACCGACGAGATACGACTGCTGCGGGCACGGCTCGCGGCCGACCGGCCGACGCTCGGCATATGCCTCGGCGCGCAGCTGATGGCTGCGGCCCTCGGTGCGCGCGTCTATCCCGGCCCGGCCAAAGAGATCGGCTGGTCGGCGCTCGACCTGTCGGCTGATACCGCGCCCAATCCTCTCGCTGCGCTGCGCGACGTGCCCGTGCTTCACTGGCATGGGGACACGTTCGATCTGCCGGAAGGCGGTACGCACCTCGCATCCACCCCGCTCTGCGCGAATCAGGCTTTCTCGCGCGGACCGAACGTGCTCGGCCTCCAGTTCCACCCGGAGGTGCTGGGCGCCCGGTTCGAGCATTGGCTGCTGGGCCACGCCAATGAACTGGCCACAGCAGGCATCGATACCGCAGAATTACGCCGCGATGCCGGGCGACATGCCAGCGGGCTTGAACAAACCGGTGCCGTCCTGTTTGCCGATTGGCTGGCGAGCCTGACACGGTAGTTCCTGGGCAAGCCTTCTCCTCAAGGCGCGCCATTGGACATCCAGACGGAGCGCCGCGAATGGGCCTCCGCTATCGCCTATCCGAAATGAGACCGCCATGCACCGAACCGAGCAGCCACCCAGGCTCCACCGCCACAAGGGGCATCGTCCGCTCCGCAGCCCAACGTCCAAAACGCCAGTCAGTCGCCTCGGTCCAAACCGCGGCAACCTGTCGAGCCTCCACAGCTGGACGCGCTGGACCCGCAGTTTTGATCGAACGAGGTCAGCTCCTGCGCATCAGGATCATCTTCTCCTGCGTCATGTCACGCATGGTGTAGGGTATGCCGCCGGTGCCGTACCCAGATGCCCTGCGGCCGGCGAAGGGCATCCAGTCGGTTCGAAAGGCGGTGGGATCGTTGATCATCACGGCCGAGGCATCGAGGCGATTGGCCGCGCGCATCGCGACGTCTATGTCCTGCGCGAAGATGCTGGCCTGGAAGGCGCTCGGCAGCGAGTTGGCCTGACGAATGGCGTCGTCGAGATCGCGGTAACGGTAGACCGCGACGACAGGGCCGAATACCTCCAGCGTCGATATCTTCGCGTCGGCGGCGGGGTCGAGCAATACCGCCGGCTCGAGGGTCGTCTCGGAGAGGCGCCTGCCGCCGGTCGCCAGCATGGCCCCGCCCTCGACCGCTTCCTGGATCCATTGTGCGACCCGGTCCGCCTCGCGCGGCAGGATCAACGGACCGACCTCGGTGTCTTGCAGGGCTGGATCGGCGGTGCGCAGTTCTTCCACGCGGGCGACAAGCGCCTGCGTGAACCCTTCGGCGATGTCGTCATGGACGAAGATGCGCTGCGTCGACACGCAGACCTGCCCGGCATGGTAGTAGCCACCTTTGACGATTGGCTCGATGACCTTGCCGAGATCGGTGCTGCGGTCCACGATCGCCGGCGCGGCGCCGCCATGCTCCAACGCCGAGCGCGTCCCGGGCGCAAGCTTGCCGTGGAGTGACCAGCCGACCCTTGCCGAGCCGATGAAGCTGAGGAAGGCGACGCGTCCGTCGGTCGCCAGCTTCTCGGCCAGTTCGTTGTCCTGCGTGATGAAGGTCTGGCACCACGGCTCCGGCAAGCCGGCCTCACGCACCAGCGCCACGAAATCGAGGCAGGATAGCGGCGTCGTGATCGCCGGCTTGACGATGACCGGGCAGCCGACCGCGATGGCCGGCGCGACCTGATGAACGATCAGGTTCAGCGGATGATTGAAGGCAGAGATTGCCGCGACGACACCGATCGGCTCCTTGGTCGTGAAGGCCCAGCGGTTTTCTGCCGCCGCCGATAGTCCCATAGGAATTTCGCGGCCGCTAAAATTGCGCAGTTCATCGGCGGCGTTGTGGACCCCGTCGATGGCGCGGTTGGTCTCTATGACGGCGTCAGGAAGTGGCTTGCCACCCTCGCGCGCGATCTGCATTGCGAGATGATCGCGCCTCCCTTCCATCAGCGCTGCCAGCTTGCGAAGGATCGCAATGCGCTGGTGCGGGTTGAGCCAGTCGTCACGATCTCTGAAGACGCGCTCGGCGGCTTGCAGCTTGCGTTCCAGCGCGGCGGCATCGTCTGTCTCGATTTCCACGATCGGTGCGCGATCGAAGGCCTGCACGACCTCTAGCATCGTCGGTCTCCTTGGGTTTACAGGCGCTTGCCGCGGCAGGCGCTTACATGCAATTCACGTCGGGCGTGTGGTTGCGCAACTCGTCGACCAGCACGCGAGTGTTCTCGGAATAATCGATCGGCACATCGACAAGATGGACGCCACCGCCGGCGAAGGCGGCCTCGAGCGTCGGAACGAGGTCTTCCACCGCGCTCACCCGCGAGCCCGTTGCGCCATAGGCTTCGGCATAGCGCACAAAATCGGGGTTGCCGAAGCTCATGCCGAAATCCGGAAAGCCGTCCACCGCCTGCTTCCAGCGGATCATGCCGTAGGCGCTGTCGTTGAGGACGATCACGACGAGGTTCAACCCCAGCCGCACCGCGGTTTCCATCTCCTGCGAGTTCATCATGAAGCCGCCGTCGCCGCAGACCGCCATGACGCGGCGGCCGGGATAAAGCATCGCCGCCATTATCGCCGAGGGCAGGCCTGCGCCCATCGTCGCGAGCGCATTGTCGAGCAGCAGCGTGTTGGCAACATGAGTGCGGTAGTTGCGCGCGAACCAGATCTTGTACATGCCGTTGTCGAGGCAGACGATGCCGTCCTCGGGCATGACCTCGCGGACATCGTGGACGATGCGCTGCGGCGTGATCGGGAACCGGCCCTCCTCGGCGCGGTCGTTCAGGCGGGCGAGGATCTTCTGGCGCAGATCGAGCATGTCTTCGTCCTGGACCAGCCGGCCTTCCAGCCGTTCACCGAGCGCCTCGACCGACGCCCCGATGTCGCCGATCACTTCGAGATCCGGGTGGTAGACCTGTTCGACCGTGGCCGATTGGTAGCCCAGATGGATGACCTTCGGCCCGCCCGCGCTCCGCATCAGAAAAGGTGGCTTCTCGATCGTATCGTGGCCGATGGCGAGGATCAGGTCGGCGCGGGCGACGGCCTCGTGGACATAGTCGCCCTCCGACAGCGCGGCGGTTCCCATGTAGAGGTCCGAGCCGCCGGTGACCGCGCCCTTGCCCATCTGGGTGTTGAAGAACGGCAAGCGGGTGCGCCGCACGAAGCTCGACAGCACCTCGACCAGCCAGGGCCGATTGCCCGCCGCACCGATCATGACGAGCGGCCGTTTGGCGGCGAGGATCACGTCGGCCGCACGGTTGATCGCGGTGGGATGGGCGACGGGGCGTTCGAGCGCGTGGGCCGGAATGATGGGGACCTGGTTGCTTTCCGCGCCCGCGACGTCCTCCGGCAGTTCCAGATGCACCGGCCCCGGTCGCTCTTCCGTCGCGACGCGAAACGCGTCCCGGACGATTGCCGGAATGCTGGCCGCGCTGACGATCTGGCGCGTCATCTTGGTCAGCGGCTTCATCGAGGCGACGATGTCGACGATCTGGAATCGCGCCTGCGCGGCGCTCATCACCGGCTTCTGGCCGGTGATGAGGATCATCGGCATGGCGCCTAGATGGGCATAGGCCGCGCCGGTCGAGAAGTTCAGCGCGCCCGGCCCAAGCGTGGCGAGGCAAACACCGGGCCTGCCCGTGAGCCGACCATGCGTCGCGGCCATGAAGGCCGCGGCCTGCTCGTGGCGCGTCAGGACAAGTTCAATGCGCGAGGTGCGCAGAGACTCCAGGACGTCGAGGTTTTCCTCGCCCGGAACGCCGAAGATGCGGTCCACCCCCTCGTTCTCGAGCGCCGCGACCAGGAGGTCCGATCCCTTGGGCATGGTTGTGATCCTTTTCATGACAGCTTCGACGGAACTCCGTCGATCCATGATTAACAGGTGCCATTTACACCTATTGTCCCCGCGTCACGAAACCGGCAGTCGGACAGATCTAGCCCGTGACAATGTCGGAGTATTCGGGATGGCGTGCATAGAAGCTGACGCGCCATCCCTTTTGTCCCTGGGTTGATAGCCGATCTGCTTCGCCGGCGGGAGCGGCTGTGAGGCGTTGGACGGACTAGCCCGGGAGCTGGTGATGGACAGCGTGATTCGCGACTACGCCGGATTTCGGTCCGTCGCAACGCTTCCCTTCCTCGGGTTCGAACATCGATACGCCGCCGTGGATCGTGACCGGAACCTCGTTCTGCAGGACGTCCCAATGCTCGGCCAACCTGCCGTCCTCGATCCGGAAAATGTCGACGACGATCTGGGGTTCGTCCGCCCAGCCGCGAATGCGGCCGTGGATAGCGACGAGGTCGTCGCCGGCGACGACCAGGCCCGGCTCGTAGAAGACCTGTTCCGGCAGGCCGGCGACGATCGCCTGCAACGCGTCGCGACCCTGGGGAATGTTCGGGTTGTGCTGGATGTAGTCCCGGGCGTAGAGCCGTTCCACGGCCGACGCGTCGTGATGCTGGAAAAGCGAAGTCATCGCCTCGAGGACGACTGCCTTGTTGCGCCGCGGCCGATCGTCGAAGCTGGGACGGGCGGGCCGTGTGACCACCATCTTCCCGGTCATTCGCAGGAACTGCCCGTCGGGCAGCGTCGCGAACGAAAAGACCAGGCCGCGGTCAAAGTCCTGGACGTTGGTGACCGTCGCGCCGTCCTTCTCCTGCCAGCTCACAGCGAACACGCCATTTCCGAGCGGAATGACCTCGATATCGACGATCTCGGTCCTGGCGAATGGGCCGTCCTTGATCTCGAACTGCAATAGCGATGCCGAAAGCAGGGTCAGGCCGGCATGGAAGTTCGGATAGGAGACGTCCATCTCCAGTCCGACCGGCAAGCAATGTTCGGTCATTTTCAGCGTCTCCTTCGACGTGGCGATCAGGGAAGACCAGCCCGTCGGCATCTCAGGCGCGGGGCTGGCTCGTTCGGAAGGATGCGACGAAGGCCGCCTTTCCGGGCAGGTCGAACTCGGCAGCGTGGACGGGCGCGGGACCTCGAAAACAAGCGGGTACGCCACCAACGGACGCAATAATCCCGCCGCTGGCCGCTTGGCGAACCGCGCGAGCTTCACTCAGCGCGTCATCAACCTTCACGTATCCGATTGATCGAGGAAGACGTGCAGGGTTCGGATGAGCCCACCTTCGACATGCACGACGTCCGTACCCGTGACCGCAAACGGACCTCCAGCCGGGCCGGCCCCCCACTGCAAGCGGCCGACGCCGTGGTGGCCCGATGCCGGCCTCAACGCGGTGAACACGAAGTCCGGAGGCAGTTGCCGCAGAAGGTCCGACACGGCGTGAGAGATCGCTTCATGCCCACGCACCGAACGCTCGGGTTCGTGAAGCTCCGCGTTCTCATGGTAGATGTTCCGGATGGTCGAGATCCGCCGTGTGGGGTCGCGTTCCCCGAACACCAGTTCGAGGTTGGTCAGCATGAGTTTCTCGAATTCCATCCCTGCCTCCTTTGAGTAGCTCTGGGCGGCGCCATGGATGACGAGGCCAGGACCGTTCCGGGCCGCCTCGCCAGCCCGCCTCAAATCAGCCCGCCGGGCCTGGCACCGGCGTGTTGAGCAGTTGCTGCTCCCACAGATAGGCGATGGCGCTGCCGCCGATGTGGTACTTGAGAGCGTCGTTCAGTTCGGTGGCGGTCCCGGCCCGGGCCCAATCGCGTTGCCATTCGGAAGCCAGCGCCAGCCAAGTCATCATGTTGATGCCGGCTGCGATCATGCGCTGGATCGCGACCTCGTGGGCCTCTAGCGACGTGCCGCCCGACGCATCGGTGATCACGGTCACGTCCCAGCCTTCGCCCGCTGCCTGGATCGCGGGCATGGCCACGCAGATCTCGGTCCACAGGCCGGCGATGATCAGCTGCTTGCGGCCCGTCGCCTTGACGGCATCGACGACCTTCGGATCCTGCCAGGTATTGATGAAAGTCCGGTCGATCACCTCATGTTCGGGGAATACGTCCGTGACGTGCGGGAAGATGAAGCCTCCGCGGGCGGCAACGACGCTTGTCAGAATCGTCGGAACGCCGAACACCTTCGCAATCTTGGCGAGCGCGGTTGTGTTGTTCACCACCGCCTGCGGATCGTGGCTGTTCAGGTTCGCCAGCTGGTAGGGCTGATGATCGATCAGAACGAGAACCGAATCTTCCGGGCGAAGGAGGGAGGCAAGGCCGTTGCGGAGCGCCATCTCAGTTCCCTTGGTCTCGAGAGAAGTCTGGAGTGTCCCATGGAAACTAAAGATTGGCCGAAAGTGCTGCGTTGCAGAGCCTGCCGAACCGGTGCCGTTCTTGCTTCCTTTGCGCCGGGTCGCTGCGGGAAGTCTTGAACGATCCGGTTTGCCCGAAACCTGCTGCTGACTGCAGATCAGAAGTCCCCCGTTTCAGCATGACTGAGCGGATGACGAACCATCCCGTTGGGCGGTGCCGGCTTTCCAGCCGCGAGTGGCGAGGCGGGGGCGCTGTCGAACCCAAGCGAGACAGCAAGCCGGGCACCTTGCAGCAGACTGTGCACCGCGCGAGAGGTTGAACCCGCTATCGTGAGCAAGAAAAGCACGTTGGACGCAGTCGGGCGTCGAGGCGCCGGGGCTCCCCGCGATGCGCTTTGAAATGCGGGCGACCGCCATCACCGACTAGGGTCGCTTGCCACCAGCATCAGCGTTGCCACGACACTTTTCGTCGCGATTGCCGGAGAAGGGTATCCCTGCTTCCGGCTTTCCGCTGGCGTCTGCCGCAGGATGCGGCCGGCGATCCGGCAGCCTCGAACCATTGGGCCGAACCGACCAGCTCGCCCCGGAAATGATAATTGCTTCCCATCTCGGGGGTCATTGATCCGCAAGATCGGCACCCCGACGGCAGCTTCAGCGCCGCAGGATTCCTGGCCCCGAGCTAGGATCTCTCTCAGGAAGCGGGTTCCGCGCTCCGTTTCAAACATTGGACTTTGAAGGATTGCGCAGGACGTTTTCTCCCTGTGCCGGGTCACCGGCGTCGGCCGCTTCTCGGCGGCCCGTGGTGACAATCGCACCCAACCCTTTCAGATCAGAAAGGAAAGACGGCAATGAACACTACCTTGAAAACCATAGCCGCCGCAGCGGTCGCGGGCAGCGTCACCTTAGGCGCCGATGCCGACGCCGAATCTATCCGCAATATCGTCCTTGTCCATGGCGCTTTCGCCGACGGGTCCGGGTGGCGCGGGGTCTATGACAACCTGACCGCGCGCGGCTATGCCGTGAGGATCGTTCAAAACCCGCTGACCTCCTTCGCAGACGATGTCGCGGCGACCCGGCGGGTCCTGAACCGGCAAGATGGTCCGGTGATCCTGGTGGGTCATTCCTATGGCGGCAGCGTCATCACCGAGGCCGGCGTCGATCCGATCGTCGCGGGGCTTGTCTACGTGGCGGCCTTCGCACCCGAGATCGGCCAGTCGACACTCGACCAGTATGCCGAAATCCCGCCGCCGCCGAACTTCGTACCCGAAGAACAGTCCGACGGTTTCGCCTACCTCAATGCAGACCTGTTCCGCGCGGGCTTTGCCGGCGACACCGACGAGGCCGACGCGGCGTTCCTGCGGGATGCGCAGGTGCCGATCTCGATGGCCGCACTCGCAGCCCCTGTGACCGTCGCCGCCTGGATGACCAAGCCCAGCTGGTACGTCGTTGCCACCGAAGATGGTGCCATTGCCCCCGATCTTCTACGCAGCACTGCCCGCCGTATTGGCGCCGAAACGACCGAGGTGCCCGGAAGCCATGTCGTGTTCCTGACCCAGCCGGAGGCAGTCGCCGACGTGATCGATGCGGCGGCCAGGGGTGCGGCAGAGGCCCTTCAAGAAACCGGTGGCAAGGCGACACTCACTCCCTCCGAATGACTCACCGGTTCTCTTCGGGCCGCCCAGAGGCGCGGGCGGAAGGGAACGCAACGATCGGGCGGAAAAGAAGAGAGGCGCCCAGCTAGCAAATGAAAGACACCAAATGAAGGCTGCCATCCACAATGCTCCGGGCGATCCGGATGTCCTGCACTACGAGGACGTTCCCGACCCTTCCTGTGCTCGCGACGGAGTTTTGATCAGGGTCGAGGCGATCTCCATCGAAGGCGGCGATCTCATCCGCCGGGCATCGATCCCACCTCCCTCACCGAAACACGTTCTGGGCTATGCAGCCGCGGGCGAGATCGTCGCCGTCGGCGCGGATGTTGAGGACCGCTTTATCGGCCAGAAGGTCACGAGCTTCGACTTGAGCGGATCACATGCAGAGCTACGGGCCGTCAAAGCGACCCGAACTTGGATCGTGCCCGAGGGCCTGGGAATCGCCGCTGCCGCCGCTTTGCCGATTTCCTTCGGCACGGCCTTCCACTCGCTCTTTTCAAGAGGAGGTCTGGTTGAAGGAGAGACAGTTCTCATTCAGGGCGGTGCTGGCGGAGTTGGCGCCGCTGCTATCCAACTGGGGAATCGACACGGGGCAACGGTAATTGCCACGGTCTCCGGCGCGGAACGGGCGGCGCGATTGGCGACCCTCGGTCTTACACACCCGATCGACTATCGCACGGTCAATGTGACGGAAGAGATCATGCGGCTGACGGCGGGACGGGGTGTGGACCTTGTCGTGGATTCCGTGGGTTCCACCTTGACGGGCTCACTGGCGTCGCTGCGATCAGAGGGACGTCTGGTTTTCGTCGGCAATGCGGGGAGGTCGTCCCTTGAGCTCGACCTCTGGCCGGCACTCCAGGCAAACCAGACGCTTTTGGGTGTCTTCATGGGCACCCAACTCGAAAAGCCGGACATCCACCAGTCAGTTGTCAGCATGCTTGAAAAGGCCGCCGCGGGCACACTCGAAGTTCTCATCGACAGAACCTTCAGCCTTGCCGACGCCGCGGCTGCGCATGCCTATGCCGAAGGGAATCCCGTCCTTGGGCGTGTCGTCTTGTTACCCTGACGCAGTGTCGCGATCCGGCCAGGGATGCCGTGCCGGGCTATCCGCCAAGACGACGTGAAGAAAGCGCATCCGGCACACCTCTCAGATAGAAAGTTGAAGAAAAATGACCACTCTCTACTACGCCGTCGGCGCCTGCTCGCTGGCACCTCACGTCGCCCTCGAATGGATCGGGGCACCCTATGAAGCCGTCAACGTCCAGTACGGCTCCAAGGAGCTTGTCGCAGTGAACCCCGCCGGTGCGGTGCCGACCCTTCAGGAAGACGACGGCTGGCTTCTGACGCAATGCGGTGCGATCCTCGACTACCTCGCGTCCAAGCACCCCGAGGCGGGGCTTGCTGGCGGCGATAGCATACGCGCAGAGGCTGAAGCGCATCGCTGGTCCGCCTTTTTCACCTCGGACGTTCACGCCGCGTTCTGGCCGATCTTCATGCCTTTTCGCTACACAACAGACAAAAGCGACGCAGCCCAGAGTGCGGTGGTCGAGGCAGGACAGAGGCTGGTCGCCAAACAGTTCCGCATTCTGGATAGCCATCTCGACGGCCGGGACTACATCCTTGATGGGGGACGCTCGGTGATCGACGCCTATTCTTTTCCGATGATGCGTTGGGCAATAAAGCTCTTGCCGAACGGATTGAAGGAGTACCCCAACGTGCAGGCGCTGCATGACAGGATCGCTGCCGATCCGGCAGTACGGAAAGTGCTTGGCCGAGAGGCCGGTAATTGACAGCGAGCGCCCTGGAAGGAACGGCAACCGGCCTTCACCACGTCACCGGCATCACCGCCAACGTGCAGGCAAACGTCGACTTCTACGTCGGTTTCCTGCGCCTCAAGCTCGTGAAGCGGACCGGCGGATACGCGGATGCGGAACAATTGCACCTGCTCTACGGGGACGGCATCGGCAGCCCCGGATCGCTGCTGACCTTCCTCGTGTGGGAGGCGGCCGGCCGAGGCCGTACTGGCATCGGACAGGTCTCGGAGGTGGCGCTTGCGGTTGCGCCGGCCTCCGTCGGCGACTGGCTGACCAATGCGCTCACGGCTCATGTCCCGTTTGAGGGCCCCTCCCGCGAGTTCGGCGAGCCGGTCTTGCGGCTGAAAGATCCCGACGGGCTGATCGTGAAACTGGTGGGTGTCGACATGCCGACGCCAACGCCGCTTGCGGGCGCGCCGACCCGGCTGCGGGGCGTCACCGTCTTGACCGACAAGGCGGTGGAGACTGCACAGTTCGTGACCCGCTTCGGCTACAGGCACGCAGAGCGCCAAGGCCTGACGCAGCGCATGATGTCCGATACCGACGTCGTTGACGTGAGGGAGGTGTCGGGCTTCGTGCCCTCTGTGCCGGGCGCCGGCGTGCCAGACCATGTGGCTTTCCGCGCGCAGGATACCGATGCGGTAAGGTCAATGCGGCTGTCGCTGAGGAGCCATGGACCGACCGAGGTTCATGACAGGAAGTATTTCCTCTCGCTCTATGTTCGTGATCCTGCCGGCATTCTCATGGAATATGCGACCGATGGGCCGGGAATGACCGTCGACGAAGCGCAAGGAGAGCTGGGCCAGACCTTGTTCCTGCCCCCACAGGATGCTGACCGCGCGGAAGACATCAGAGCAATGCTGCCGCAATTCTCTCTGCCTGGCGAAGAGCGCTTTCCCGCGCGCGACCTCCCATTCATTCACCGCTTCAACCGGCCGGAACACCCAGATGGCACGACTTTGGTGCTACTGCATGGCAGCGGCGGGCACGAAGCCGACCTGATGCCGATCGCGCGCCGCATGGCACCCCGCGCCGCGCTCCTGGGGGTGCGCGGCCGGGCGACCGAGGACGGATCCAATCGCTGGTTCCGCCGGATCGACGCCACGACGGTCGATCAGGCTGATCTCCGCGGCGAGGCGGAAGCCTTCGCAGCCTTCGTCGGAGCCGCCATCAGCGACTACGGGCTGGACGGGCACAGGCTTGTCTTCCTTGGCTATTCCAACGGCGCAAACCTGCTGGCTGCCGTCATCCAGTTGCATCCCGGTATCGTGCGCCGCGCGATCTTGCTGCGGGGCATGCAGACGATGGAGCCACCCGAGGCAGCGGATCTTGCGGGAACGCGCGTGCTGCTGCTCGATGGACGTGACGATCGCTTGGTTCGCTCCGGGTCAACGCTAGCAGACGGCCTGCGCGCCCGTGGGGCGAATGTCGACGCCCGCACGCTTTCTGCCGGTCATGCACTGTCTGGCGCCGATGTCACGGAGGCAGCGGGGTGGCTTCGACAAAATCCGTCGGACGCAGAGACCGTTGGGATGCCTGATCCGAAGGCGACATAAAACGCCCTGACACCAGACTTTCAGCCAGCCACCACTGGAAGCCAGTGTAATCACGCTGATTGGCGCAGGTTGAGCAATTGCCCGGGAGTGAACCACATCCCTTCGAGCCCGATGGCCCCGGAGCCGCGATCCGCCACCGTCTGCCCACGCGCTCAAAGGTCACTGAGGCGCGACAGATCGCTTCGGATCGCGCACCGCACGGCGAAATTCGGACGGCGTGACGCGCATGTGCTTGGCGAACACCCGGGCAAGGACCTGGTTCGACGAGTACCCGACTTCCAGGGCGATTTCCGTGATCGGAAGGTCCGAATGTTCGAGGAGTTCGCAGGCTTTCTCCACCCGCAAACGCGTCAGGTAGACCCGCGGCGGCACGCCGACGCTTTGCTTGAACATGCGGGCGAAATGAAACGGCGAAAGCTGCGCCTCGGCGGCCAGTTCGTCGAGGCTGATGTCTTCAGACAGCCGCGCCTGCATCAGGTCCAGAGCGCGCCGCTCGACCCAAGGGGCAAGGCCGCCCCTTACCGGTTTGAACTGCGCTCCGCCCAACCGGCACAACTCTGCCAGGATCTCGCAGCCTGCGGCCCGCGCCCAAAGACGCGATGGCGCACCTTCGTCTTCGCAGAGCGCCCACAGGTTCCGCAGCGCCGACCGGATCGGCGGCGAGTCGAACACTCGGCCGTAGTTGAAGGAGGTGTCGAAGGAGAAACGGCCGTCGGCGGCCTCATCGAGGATGCCCTGCCACGTCGCCAAGGGAAAGGCCAGGCTGCGAACCTGATGGCTTTCCTCCATGATCGCCGTGGTGGCAAAGTTCGGCGCAGCTAAATTGAGGAGGCCTCTTTCGCTTATCACATCAAAGCGCCCTCCTCCCAGATCTGACCTGACACGACCATTGCCAAGCATGTCCTCATACAGAACGATATCCGGAAGGGATGGGCGCGACAAATCCCCGGCGGGTTGCGCCACCTCAAGCAAATCAAGGACTCCGCCCGGGGATTTCATCGTGCGCACGTAGGACGCATGTCGGCCTTTGCTGTGCAACTGCGCGAATGAGGAATTGGCATGGACGGTCACTGCCGTCCCTCCAGAGCCGGACGCGCGCTAAAAGAGTTCGATGGGCGAACCGGATCGCGCACCGCACGGCGAAATTCGGACGGCGTCACGCGCATGTGCTTGGCGAACACTCGGGCAAGTCCAGCGCCGCTAGGCAGAGGCCACCTCTTTCGCTCGCCACATCGAAACGCCCACCACCCCCATCGCCGCTGACGCGGCTGCCGCCGATCAGGTCCTGATACAGGACGATTTCCGGCAGTCCTGGGCGGGGCATATCCCCGGCCGCTCGCGCGACTTCGAAGAGATCGAGGATTCCGCCTGGGGATTGCAGTGTTCGCACATGGGACCCCAGTGGCCCGTCGGAGTACCATTGCGAGGAAGAAGTATACGCGGGCAGTCCCATGTCGTGTCTCCTGTGAGGCGGCTAAACTTCCTCGCGACGAGCTCTTCACACGGCTTGGTTGGAACGATAGCGTTCCAGCCATAATGGGAAGGACATGGATGGAACTCAAGATTGCCGACGACAGAAAAAAGCGGAAGCCGAGCGGAGCGGCGGTGATCCGTCCTGACCTGACGGCAAGATTGTTCAGAGCTTTGTTCGAGGAGTGGGCAAGAACCGGCTATGTGGGGATAAGCCTTGAACGCGTGGCCGCCTGCGCGGGCGTCGGCAAGGCCGCAATCTACCGAAGATGGTCCTCAAAACGCGATTTCGCGTCAAAAGCGATCGCCAGCATCGAGATCGCGCTGTTGGATTCCACCGATCACGGATCTCTGCAAGCGGATGCCCGTGCGTATCTTCGAGCTACGTGCACGGTGCTGCGGCATCCACTCGTCCGCCGGATTATCGCCGATCTGGTCGCCGAACGCTTGCGATCGGGCGAACTGGCGACGGTGCTGGACCGCGCTTCCATGGCACGGCGACAGTTCGGTCATGGATTGCTGGACCGCGCCATCACCCGACATGAACTGCACGAGAAACTCGACAGGGAACTGGCCCTCGATCTTCTCTTTTCCCCCCTCTACATCCGCATGGTCATTCAAGGGAAAAACGTCACAAGGGCCGAACTCGACAGGCAAGCCATTGCCATTGACGCTGGCATCAAGGCCTGCTGCTTCAGGGCCTAGCACAAACCGCACTGCCGGGCGCAGACCGATCACGGTCACTTGGGCAGCGCAACGGATGCTGTCCGTGGCCGACCGGCCTCGGAACCAAATCGCAAGATCGGCATCTTTGCAGCAGACTCGGCGACGTAGACCCCCCGATCCGTTCGCTAGAACTCTCATCAATGCTCAGCTCTGTACCGAGCCTTCAGCGTGCCAGCACGATCACGGGACGGCGCTCGCAATAAGCCGGAGAACGGCCCTGGTCCAGGACTGGCAACTTATCGAGAAACTGGCGCACCAGAACCGCGAACGGATTCCCGAGCGCGTTGTCCACCCCAAGGGGTCAGGCGCACATGGATCACTCAGGATCACAGGCGACATTTCGCATCTGACCTGTGCCCGTGTGCGTCAACCCGGGACCGAGACGCCGATGATCGCACTGACCGAATCTCGCAAGGCACAGTTGCTGAACGGAGAAACGCGCAATGTCCACCAAATGGCCTCCCCTCCACTACCTGGAATGGCGTGAAACCTGTTCAGCCCTGCACCTGTACCTTCAGATCGTCGGAAAATACCGGCTGGCGCATACGCCCTGGCTCAACCATTCTTGGAACGCGACATTCTATGTCACGCCAACCGGCCTCACATCCTCGCCGATACCGGACGGTCCGGGCATCGAGATCCGGTTCGATTTCCTGGAGCATATGGTCGTGGGCACCTGCGGCAATGGCCGCACTTCGGTGTTCTCGCTCGGGCCGACCACGGTCGCGGCGTTCCGTGCGAACTTCGTGCAGCTGATTGCCGAGCTCGGGGGAACGCCAAGTTTCAGTGACAGGCCCAACGAGGTGCCCAACCCCGTCCCGTTCAACGAGGATCATCGCGACCGCCCCTACGACCGGGACGCCGTGTTGCGATACCACCAGGCGCTGGTGGCGATCGACCGGGTGATGGGCAGGTTCCGGACCTCCTTTGTCGGCAAGTCCAGTCCCGTTCACCTGTTCTGGGGAGCGCTGGATCTCGCTGTCACCCGTTTCTCGGGCCGACGCGCACCGCTCCACCCTGCGGGGATCCCATCCCTGCCGAACGACGTGGCGCAGGAAGCCTATGACCGCGAAGTCTCCTCGGCAGGTTTCTGGCCGGGCGGCAATGGCATAGACTATCCCGTCTTCTATGCCTACGCCTATCCGGCGCCGGGTGGCTATCGCAGCGCGTCGGTCCGGCCCGATGCGGCCTTCTGGCATGACGACCTGTCGGAATTCATGTTGCCCTACGATGCCGTGCAGAGTGCCGCCGATCCTGACGAGACCCTGATGGCCTTCCTGGTCTCGACCTACGAGGCGGCCGCCGACCTCGGCAAATGGGACCGCGACCTTCTGGAATGCGAACAGGGGCAGCCGCGTCAGGTGCGGCAGCCAAGCGCGGGCCTGGCCTAGGCTGCGCCCTCGCCCGACGACGTCCAGGTCGAACGGGAAGATGGCGCATCGCGGGGACGTTGCCGCTTGGTCATCGATGGCTACGAGGCCGAAATGACCTACCGCCGCGCCGGCGACGGGATGATCATCACCGGTCACACCGACGTTTCTGCGGCCCTGCGTGGCCGCAAGATCGGAGAAAGGCTGGTGCGACAGGCGATCGAGGATCGCGCGCGGTGAAATGGTTGCCATTTGAAAGGGTTTAGCCGATGGCCGTAGAAGGATTGGGGCCGACCATTGGCCCGGTGGTCGTGCTGTTGGGAGCAGCAGTAATTGCCGTGCCTCTGTTCCGGCGCCTGGGGCTTGGGTCGGTGCTGGGGTACTTCGCCGCCGGGGCGCTGGTCGGTCCATCGGTGCTCGGGATCTACACGGACCCTGACACGATCCTGCATTTCGCGGAACTGGGCGTGGTGATGTTCCTGTTCATCATCGGGCTGGAGTTGCGCCCGCAAAAGCTCTGGGCGCTGCGTGGGCAGATATTCGGCCTTGGCCTGGCGCAGGTGAGCCTTGCGACTGCCTTGCTGTCGCTGGCGGGTGTGGTGGTCTTCACATTTCCACTGGTCACGGCCTTCATCGCCGGGGCCGGATTCGTGCTGTCATCAACGGCAGTGATCATGTCGAGCTTGCAGGAACGCGGCGAGGTTTCCAGCGTCGAGGGCCAGAAATCCGTCTCGATCCTTCTGTTTGAGGATCTGATGATTGTGCCCCTGCTGGCGGTCGTGGCCTTTCTGTCGCCCGTCGGACAGGGCGAGGGCGGACTGGAGGCAGCAGCACTGGCGCTGGCCGGGCTGTCGTTGCTGCTCGTGGCCGGGCGTTGGCTGCTCGGGCCGTTCTTTGCCCTCCTGGCGCGCGCCCGTGCCCGCGAGGTGCTGAGCGCCGGGGCACTGCTCGTGGTGCTGGGGGCGGCACTCCTGATGGAGGCGGTGGGCCTGTCGATGGCGATGGGCGCGTTTCTGGCCGGCGTCCTGCTTTCCGGCTCCAGCTATCGTCACCAGATCGAAAGCGACATCGAGCCGTTCAAGGGCCTGTTGATGGGGCTTTTCTTTCTGGCCGTCGGCATGTCGTTGAACCTTGCCGTCGTGGCTGCGGAATGGCCGCTGCTGCTGGCCATGCTGGCGGCCTATGTTCTGGTCAAGGCTGTTGCCATCTATGCCACGGCGCGGGCCTTTGGCGGGGCCAATCTGCCCGCGTTGCGCCGCACTGTCATGTTTGCGCAAGGGGGTGAGTTTGCCTTCGTCCTCTATACGGCCGCAGTGGCAGGCGAGGTCATCGACGCGCGGGAAAATGCAATTTTCTCGACCGTCGTGATCCTGTCCATGGCGATCACGCCGCTGATCATGATCGCCGCCGACAGGCTGTTGCGCGCCGCCGGTGGCGCGCTGGATGGCGTGGAGCCGGCGAATAAGCTGCGCGGGCAGGTCCTGTTGATCGGCTTCGGGCGGTTCGGTCAGATCGCTCTGCAAATGCTGCTGGCGCGGGGTGCACAGGTTTCGGTGATCGACAACAACCCCGATCGTATTCGCGAGGCTGCGCGCTTCGGGTACAAGGTCTATTTCGGCGATGGCACGCGGCTGGACATTCTACGGACCTCGGGTGCGGCGCAGGCGCAGGTGATCCTGGTCTGTGTCGATGACCGACGCGCCGTCAGTACCATTGTCGATCGGGTCCAAGGCGAGTTCCCGAATGCGGTCGTGCTGGCGCGCAGCTACGATCGGGGCCATTCGATGGACCTGATCCGCGCGGGCGTGGACTTCGAAATCCGCGAGACAGTTGAATCGGCCTTGCTGATGGGGGCAGAGGGGTTGCGCCGCCTCGGCTGGGATGAGGCGGCGGTGACCGAGGCACTGGAAGATATCCGTCGCCGCGACGCGCAGCGTCTGAACGAGCAAGTGCAGGGCGATATCATGTCCGGACGGGACAAGATGCTGACGGCACCGGTGCCCGAGCCTTTGACCCCCGTTCAACCAGTAGCAAACGGGGAGTCGTAATGAACACGTCGAGCCTTGGCGTCATTGGCGGTCAAATTGTCGGGGCTCTTTCTCGATCGCCGTCGCGATGGCCTCCATGCCCTCCCGCAAAGCGAATTGGCTGCGCATCCAGTCATCAATCCTGAGGCCGAAGGTCTTGTTGAGCCAGGCCAGCGTCAATCGCCGCGTCGCCTCCAGCGCGTCCGGGTCCTCCACTTCGGTTTCCTTCGCATCGAACCCCGCGATCCCGCCAAGCCCATGGCCCACGCCCTTGATGGTCAGCAGTGAATCGGCGCCGGGCGCGTCATGGAACGCGTCCGCGTGCCAGTCAGGGCCGCGCAGCGTGAAATGGGGATCATCCTCGGCGCCGCAGACCACAAGGGTCGGCACATCGATGGCACTGAAATCCACGTCGAAGAACGGGAATCGTTCGGCGCTTTCAGGCGTCAGGTCAGCTCCGCCCCGGCCCGGAGCGGCGAGCAGAATACCGACCTTGACGCGCGGGTCGAAGAAGTCCTCGCCCTGCAGGCGCGCGCCGAGCAGCAGGCTGCAGGTGTGGCCGCCGAAGGAGTGGCCCGCCACGGCAATCCTGCCGTTGTCGAGCCTCCCTGCAACGGAGGGAGCCTGCGTCTCGATCTCGTCCAGTTGATCGAGAATGGCGCGCATCTCGGCGACCCGCTCGCGCCAGAAAAACGGTCCTTCGGGCAACTCGGGGTCCAGCCCGCCGACCCGTGAACTGGCGTGCGTTGGCTGAATGACGGCGATCCCCCGTTCTGCCCAGAACTGGGCCAGGGGGGCGTAGCCGTCCTTCGAGGGGATGTAATTCGACGGGCCAAAGCCGTGCGAAACGATCACGATCGGCAGGGCGTGCCCGGTTGCGGGCGCGGTCAGGCGCAGTTCCAGCGGCGGGCGACTGGGCATCTTCAGCCGGATCGGCGTGTAGGCCACGGTGAGGGCGGGTTCCGGCGTCGGCAGGGCTCGGGACAGGTCGATCAGTCGGTTCATCGGATCGCCTTCTTTCAAGAGGAGAGGGCGCGACGGACCTGTCGCGCCGCATGGGTCAGGCCGCAGCGAGGCCTGCTTCGCGGGACCATGTTTCGGCGTCCGCACCGGCGGGCAGCTTCATCGGGGCAGTCTCGTCGGTGACGGCGCGCCAGACGGCCCGGACGACATCGCGCGCCGCGGTCTTCTCGGTGGCAGACTGGAGCCTCTGGAAACAGGCCTGCACGAAGGGGCCGTAGGCTTCAGGCACCTCCACGCCCATCCGCGCGACGGCGTTGCGGCCGAAGGACGTCTCCGGCGCGCTGCCGGGCAGGACCAACCGGGCGCGGACGCCGAATTCGGCCGCCTCCAGCGCGAAGCTTTCGGTGAAGGCGTTCAGCGCGGCCTTGCTGGCGGTGTAGATCGACAGGGCGGGCAGCGGGCGCAGCGTCACGCTGGAACTGACGTTGACGATCACGCCGCCACGGCGCGCACGCATCCCCGGCATCACCGCTCGGGTCATGGCCATCGCGCCCAGCACGTTGGTTTCGAACAGTTCGCGGACGCGGGTGATCTCGGCGCCTTCCAGCACGTTGAGCATGCCGACACCAGCGTTGTTCACGAGGGCATCAAGCGGACCGGCTTCCGAGATCGCCGCGGCGATGCTCTCCGCGTCGGTGACGTCGAGGGGCAGGACCTTCAGGTTATCGGAAACCGGCAGACCCTCGGCGGAGGGCGTGCGCATCGTGGCGACGACCTCCCAGCCCTGGTCAAGGAAATGCGCGGAGGTGGCTCGGCCGAAGCCCGAGGAGGTGCCTGTGATGAGGATGCGGGGCATGTCTGCTCTCCTTGTCTAATGCGATGGAGATAGACGTCGCCCTCCGGATTAACTATAGATAATTGTCCAAAATGATATATCGATCGTCCAAATCCATGCCCGCAATTCCTGAAGATCCCCTTTCAAGCGTCGTCACATTGCTGAAGCCCGCGGTCTCCATCTCGAAGATGGTCGAGGCGAGCGGCACCTGGCAGGTGGAGCGGTACGACATGGCCAGCCCGTTCTACTGCGCGATCGTTGAGGGGGGCTGTCGGCTGGAGGTGGTCGGGCGTGACCCGGTCGACTTGAAGTCTGGCGACTTCGTCCTGATCCCCGATCTGCAGGGCTTCATCATGTCCAGCGAGGTCTCCCCGCCCCCGCACGCGCCTCGCCTGCCGCTGGAGACCGGACCAGGGCGCTTCCACCTGGGACCGGCGGACGCGCCCGTCACGATGCGCGCGCTGGTCGGGCATTGCCGCTTCGAGGCGCCGGCGCAGGACCTGCTGGTCTCGCTGATGCCCGAGATGATCCATGTCTCCGGCCATGACCGGCTAATGGCCCTGGTCCCAGTGATCCACGAGGAGACCCGCGCCAACCGACCGGGCCGTGAGCTGATCCTCGGGCGGCTGCTTGAGGTGCTGCTGATCGAGGCGCTCCGCTCGGGGCCTGCCGTAACCATGCCGCCGGGCTTGTTGCGCGGGCTGTCCGATCCGCACCTGGCCACTGCCTTGCAACGCATCCACGCGAACACGGATGGCGAGATTTCCGTTGCCTCGCTTGCGAAGGACGCGGGCATGTCCCGCTCCGGCTTTTTTGAGAAGTTTCGGAAGGAAATCGGACGCGCGCCGATGGAATACGTGACCGACTGGCGCATTGCCATCGCCAAGACACTTCTGCGGCAGGACGGGCTTACCAACACGGAGATCGCGCTGAAGGTCGGTTACGGATCGGCCAGTGCGTTCGGAAACGCCTTCGCCCGGCATGAAGGGATGTCACCCGGCGCCTTCGCAACCCATCCCAACGAATAGCGCCACTATCTCGCCAGTGGCTGATACGGTGGCGGCGACCTGGCGCTCGGCGGCACGCTGCAGGCCGCGGTCTGCGCGGCCGGCTATTACAATCTCTACGGCTATGGCGGGGTGCTCTCCGGCGCTTTAGATACGGTGAGCGTGAGCGGCCATTCCGGCGGGATCGGCTCGGTGACCACGGCCGTTGCGGGCCAGGTGAATCTGATCGTCGGCGGCGATAGCCAGATCGTGCAGTTCTAGACGATGTCGGCGTGGGCCTGGGAGACCCCCTGCAGGCCCGGCAATGGCGTGGAGACGCCGGGGCTGTATCGTCGGTCCACGTCATCAATGGCCGAGAAGTCTTGAACGGCCTTGACCCTGATCAGCCTTGAGCTCGCTTTCGGCGCTATCTGCCTCGCGATCGGAGATTTGATCGGTCGACGAGGCTCCCGTTCGGGTCTTCGCCTGTCGAACCGCTTCAAGCCGAAGCCCGCGCTGGAGATGCCCACTTTGCGCTCCGACACTCCGACCCTGTCAACCATCCGCCGTCGCCGCATCCGACGGCTCGCATTATTCTGAGGTCCGCCCCGGTCAGGTGCCCCCGAGATCTGCAGCAGACGGGTGCGCGCCCGTTCCGGTCATCCCGTGTTCGCGCCGGATCAGGTCGGCCGCCCGCTCCCCGATGACGACGCAGGGAGCCATGATGTTGCCTACCGGAATCCTCGGCATGATGGAGGCGTCGGCGAGGCGGAGGTTGTCGATGCCGTACACGCGAAGCTGACCGTCGACGACGGACATGGCGTCGGTGCCCATTTTCGCCGTGCAGGACTGGTGCCAGAAGGTCACCGCAGAGTTCCGGATGAACTGCTCTCGGGCGGAACGGCTCGACTGAAGCGGGGCGACTTCTTTCTTGACGATCGAGGCGAGGGACGCGCTGTTGCCGATTTCCCGGCTCAGTTCCACCGTCCGCAGGGCCGCAGCGAAGTCCTCAGGCTCGCTCAGGAAGTTCGGCTCGATCAGAATGGGATCGCTGTGGCTGGTGCCCGACAGCCTGAGGCGGCCACGGCTCTTCGGTTGCGCGAGCCCGGCGAACATGGACCAACCATGCTCGGGCGTTGCAATACCCGCTTCCGGCGGGGAGGGCACCGCGAACTCGAGCTGGCAGTGCAACAGGTCCGGGACGCCGAGACGAGAATCGCTCGTCGAGTACAGGACGGCTTCGCAACCACCGCCCCCGACCGGCTGAGGCCTGTGGTATTCCCAGGTGCAGCCGAACGCGATGTGATCCTGATGGTTCTGGCCCACTCCGGGCAGGCTCTGAATGATCGGGATACCATGTTGCCTCAGTTCGCCTTCCGGTCCCACGCCGGACTGCATGAGCAGCTTGGGCGTATGCACGGCGCCGAGCGAAAGCACGATCTCTCGGCTGGCGCCGAAGCGAACCGGCTCGCCATCGACCATCGCCTCGACCCCGACGGCTCGGCTCCCGCTGAAGACGAGCCGCGTGACCAGGGCGGAGCTCAGCACGGTGAGGTTCGGCTGATGCATGCGCGGATAGGTGTAGGACCGAAAGACCGATTGCCGCCGCCCGCCTCGGATCCGCAATTCGGCAATCGCAGCGCCGCCGGGACCTTCCATCATCTCGCCGTTCGCGCTTGCGAAGCTCGAAATTCCGAGCGACCTGGCCGCGTCCAGCGTCGCCGCGGCCAGCGGCTGCGGCGACCTGGGCTGGGCGACGTACACAGGTCCGCCGGTCCCGCGACGGAGCGGGTCCGGCTGGCCCTGCCAATCCTCGATGCGGCGGTAGTAGTCGAGGACGGACGCATAGCCCCAGGCGGGATCGCCTGCTTCCTCGGCGAAATGGTCCCAGTCCGCCTTGTGGCCCCGAGACCAGACCATGACGTTGATGCTGGATCCGCCGCCGAGCACCTTGCCCATGTTGAGCGGCAGGCGGCGCCCGTTGAGGCCTGGGGCCGGCAACCCCTCGAAGGCCCAGTCGTTGGGCGATCCCAGGTTGAGGGGCCACTGGGCGGGGTCCATGACCGTCGGAGACGTGTCGTCCCCGCCCGCTTCGATCAGCAGCACCTGGGCGCCTTGCTCCTCCGCGAGCCGCCCCGCCACGACCGAACCGCTCGAACCGGCCCCGCAGACGATGAAGTCGTATTCAGTGCGCATCCGCCTTCGAAGGCTCGCCTGATTCTCGAGAACCTGGCGGTCATGATCGTGGACTTCGACATGATGAGACATCGGTTCACCGTGGTGTGGAACGACCGAACGAAATCGGTTCCGGTCTGAGGAAGCCCGTGCGCCGGCCCGTTGCGGGCGGAACACATTCAGCCGAGGTGGGCTCGTCCGTTGGGGGCGGCGGCCCGATCGAGGTCGCCTCCCCCGGGCCCTGCTCAGCGCGACAGCTCCCGGGCGGCGCGATCGATAACGTCGGCCACGGCCGTGGGATGGGTCAGGAAGAGGACGTGGCTCGCCTGAACTTCCTCGGTCGTGGCGCCGATGCGCTTGGCGGTCTGGCGCAGGAGCCTTGGGTCGATCGCGTGATCGTCCGTCGCGACGACGGCCCAGCTCGGCTTGGTCCGCCAGGCGGCATGGCTGACCTTCGTAGCGAAGATCGCCATGTTGATCGGCACCTGGGAGTCCCTCAGGAAGGCTGCGTCAGCGTCGCTCGTATCTCCTGCGAAGCCGATCTTGAACTTCTCGAGGTTCACGAAACCGAACCCGTCTTCCTGGGTGTCGATGACGAATTCCGGCGGCGCGGGAATGTCGGCGAACTGGTCTCCCGTCGACTCGCCGACGTCGGGTGCCAGCGCAGAGACGTAGACGAGTCCGGACACCTTCGGATCGATGCCTGCTTCGGTGATGACAGTTCCGCCGTAGGAGTGCCCGACCAGAACTGCCGGTCCGTCCTGACGCGCCAGAACCCGTCGCGTGGCCGCAACGTCGTCCGCGAGCGATGTCAGAGGGTTCTGCACGATCGAGACGCGATACCCACGCCGCGTCAGCTCGTCGTAGACACCGCGCCATCCCGACCCGTCGGCGAAGGCGCCATGCACCAGCACGATGTTCGTGACAGCCTGGTCCTTGGGAATCCCGTCGGCCGAATGGGCGTAGGGTGCGGCGGCGGACAGGCCAGCGGCAACGACCGCGGCGGCCAGGATGGATCTGGTGGTGTTCATCTCGTGCTCCTGTTGATTTGCTGCGATAAAGCTTATTGCGATATGTTTTTAGGTAGCCCGCCCCCGAGCCTGTGTCCAGCTGGATATTTATCGCCATATGTGTTATCGCGATTTTGTGATCAGATTGACGTCGAAGGAGCAAGAGCCCCATGGAAGCGGCGAACTGCCCGGTCCCCCTCGAAGACCAGCTTTGCTATGCCCTCTATTCCGCCGGAATGGCGATCCAGCGGATCTACAAGCCGCTGCTCGACAGGCTGGGTCTCACCTATCCGCAATATCTCGTTCTCAACGTCCTGTGGCGCGAGGACCGGCAGACGGTCGGCGCCATCGCGGAGAAATTGGCCCTGGAATCGAGCACTCTGACGCCGTTGCTCAAGCGGCTCGAGGTGGCGGGGCTGTTGCGTCGCACCCGGAATCCCCGGAACGAGCGCCAGGTGCTGGTCGCGTTGACCGAGCAGGGCCATTCGCTCAGGGCCGAGGCTGGCTGCCTGGCGGACGCGCTGCTGTCGGCATCCGGCAAGAGCACGTCTCAGCTTGGCCAACTCAACCAGGACATCAGGGACCTGCGCGACGCGATCTATTCCCATCTCGAGGGCTGGAGCCCACCGGTGTGAGCGGACCCGGGATCGGAAAAGGCCTCATGCTCCGATCTCCAGCTGCGTGATCCACTCCCGCTCAAGACGGAAGGCAAACGTCAATACGGCCGGACTGCCGGGAAAGTCGCCGGTCACCCGCGCGCGCACGTGATGCCTGCCGGCCTCCTCGGACCAATCGAGCGGTTCGGCGACGTGATGATACTTGGCCTTTGCCGCACGCCACCACGCTTCGATTGCCTGGCACCCACGGTGTGTCTGGCCCTCGTCGCGGACGACGGCATCGGTTCCGAATACCTGAAGCACAGCGTCGGGATCATTGCGCCTGTCGGCATTGAAGTAGGTCTCGATCGGTAGGGGCAGGCTCATGCCACCGCTCCATCTGCTCGTTTCACGTTGCACATATCTAGTCGCAGACACTTGTCCCTATAATTGGGATGATGCGGGATGGCGAATTGCGAGGATCGGGATAATGTATCGGCCCGGGCTGAACGATCTGGAGGCCGTACTGGCCATCGGCCGAAGAGGGTCTTTTCGGGAGGCAGCCCTCGACCTCGGCATGTCAACAACCGCGCTCAGCAACGCGATCGGCAAGCTGGAGAAGGAACTGGGAGTTCGCCTCTTCAACCGGACGACGCGCAGCGTGTCGCTGACCGACGCAGGGCGCCTGTTCGTAGATCAGGTCGGTCCGCCCCTTCAGGACATCCGAGACGCGATGAACGGCGTCCGGTCGCAGCAGGCGACGCCCTCAGGAACACTCCGCATCAACACCTTCGCCACCGCGGCGCGCGAGATCCTGTCGCCGCTCGTGCTCGCGTTCCTCCGCCGCCACCCCCAGGTGCATGTCGATCTCGTCACCGAAGGGCGGCTGGTCGACATCGTCGCCGAAGGCTTCGACCTGGGTGTTCGGTCCGCTGACCTTGTTCCGAGCGATATGATCGCGATTCCGCTGGGGCAGCCTCAGCGCTACGCTGTGGTCGGTTCGCCGAACTATTTCGACATGCATGACAGGCCGTGCGTCCCGCCCGACCTTCTCGGCCACAGGTGTATTCGCGTCCGCCTGCCCAATGGAGCCCTCTACCGGTGGTCCTTCAGAAAGGGCGACCAGAGCGCACAGATCGATGTCGACGGACCGATTACCCTGGACGAGGCGAGCCTGGCGCGGACCGCGGTTCTCGAGGGTATCGGTCTCGGCTTCTTCATCGAGGCGAACGTCCGGGCGGACATAGAGGCGGGAAGCCTCATCCGGGTCCTGGAAGACTGGACGCCACCGCTCGCGCCGCTCGCTCTGTACTATCCGGGGCGCCGCAATCCCTCGGCGGCTCTCACGGCGTTCATCGGCATGGCCCGAAAACACGGCGCAAATGCAATGTGTTGATCGGTTGCCTATTCAACGCAGTCCGTTTCGCGCCAATCCCAGACACTCCGTGGGGCCTGGGGATCGAGAACCGGCGAGCCGCAAGAGGTGCCGCGCATGGCGAAGTCTGAGGGCGCCACGCCGCCTATGGCTTAGGCGTCTGCCTACGCCGGGGCCAGGCAGCAGCACGACCGGGTCGAGCAGCCCGACATCGCCCGCAGGGCAGACCGACCCGGATGGAGAACGGAGTCCTGCCGCCAGCGGGGGACTATCGGGGCAGCCTTGCGCGCGGCTGCTCCGTCAGCGCGCAGCTGCATCCTCCCGCCGCGCTCAGGCGGCGAGCCCGGCATCGTGCAGGAGCCGGCGGCCCGATTCCGCAAGCTTGCCCTTCAGGTCGTCAAGGCCCGGATGCTGCAGCACGCCCCCCCGTTTGCGGATCCGTCCGGCGACGATGACGGTGTCCACGTTGGCGCTGGTCGCCTGGTAGAGGACCGTTTCGGCCGGGATTGCCACCGGAAAGAGGTTGAGGTCGTCGCTGCGGATCAGGATCAGATCCGCCTGCTTGCCCGCTTGCAGCGTTCCGGTCCGATCGGCCAGCCCCATGGCCTTCGCGCCTTCGACCGTCGCCCACTCGAAGGCCTGGCGGGACTCGATCGACACTTGGCGAACCTCCTCACCGCCGGCGTTTATGGCGCTGTTGTCCAATCCGCGCTGGACCTGCAGGGCAAACCTGGCGGCCCACAACATTTCCGAGCTGATGCTGGTCTCGACGTCGATGCCGATCGACGGCGCTGCGCCGAGCGCAAGCAGGCGCCCGGTGACCGGCAGGCCGTGCCCCATCTGCATCTCCACCTCGGGCGTCATGGTGAAGGTGACGCCGGCGTCGACCATCACTTTCAGCTCCTCGTCGGAGAGCTTGTTGGAGTGGACCGAGTTGAAGTCCGGCCCCAGCAGCCCCGCTTTGGCGAGGCGGAAGATACCGTCAGGCGTCTTGCGGTTGGCCAGGATCCGGCCGCCGAGATGGGCGCTGGCGATGATGCCGTAGCGACGGGCGAGCCGGATGTCGTGTTCCGAGGCCTCGTAGGAGGAGAGATCCGGCCCGCGGATGCACATGGCCATGGTCACGAGGCCGTCGTCATCGGAGAGCCGCTCGCCTCGGATGCGCCGCACCTCGTCCTCCGGATGAAGCAGCTCGCTGGTCGGCACGCCGCCGGCATCGAGCTTCGGCTTCGGCGTACCGTGCCCATAGACGGCGCGAATGCCGGATTCCAGAAGCGCATCGATGGCCCGGTCGGAATGGGCCGGAGTCGGGTTGTTGTGGCTCCAGTCGAAAAGCGAGGTCACCCCGCTGTTGATCTGGTTGAGTGCGCCGACCAGGGTCGCGATGTAGATGTCCTCGGGGGAAAAGCGCGTCGCCAGCCCGGCGTGCATCCGCTGACCGTAGTCCATCAGCGACCAGTCGCCGGCGATGCCCCGGATGCCGGTTTGCCAGGTGTGCAGATGAGCGTCGACGAGGCCCGGCATCACGATCATGCCCGTGGCATCGACGACCTCCGCACCCTCCGACGGCAACTGCTCGCCGATCTCGACGATCCGACCGTGGTCGATCAGCACGTCGCGGTTGGGAAATGCCCGCGTCCCGTCGGTCAGGGGCAGGATCGTACCGTTTCGGACGAGAAGACGCGTCATCGGGGTTCCTACTTCCGTAATACGAGAATACGGTAACAATAGCGGTGCCGCGGGCCCGGTCAATCGCATGGAGCCGCGGCGCCCCTGCGCCGATCAGGCTCAGGCCCCGGACAACGGCGCGCAAGAAGACTGTCGGTCATGCCCGAAGACCGGCGACCACGTTGGGAGGTCGAATGACGGAGATCAGGATTTTCGGTGTTGCGGGCAGCCTGCGCCGCCTGTCGTTCAATGCGGCGCTCCTGAACGCGGCCGCAGAACTCGCGCCGGCCGGCATGCACATCGATATCGGCGATATCCGGCACGTGCCGCCCTACGACGACGACGTCCGTGCCGAGGCCTACCCGCCGGAGGTGGAGGGGCTCGTCGGCGCCATGCAGAGAGCAGACGGGCTCCTGTTCGTGACGCCGGAATACAACCGTTCGATCCCGGGCATCCTGAAGAATGCCATCGATTGGGCCTCGCGCCGGCCGGACCAGCCTTTCGACCGCAAGCCGGTCGCGATCATGGGAGCGAGCCGCGGGGTGCTCGGCACGATCATGGCCAACCACCATCTGCGGCAAATCCTGGTCTACCTGAACGCCCAGACCCTGCCTGGCCCCGAAGTCCTGGTCGGCGAGGCGCCCAAGAAGTTCGATGCCGATCTCAAGCTCGTCGACGAGCCGACGCGGGCCTTCGTCCGGGGCCACCTCGAGCGCCTGGGAGAGCTCGTGGCCGACGGCAGACGATAGTCATCAGGTCGGCAGGCACGTCCTGCGCCCGTCCGCCAGCAGCGGCCGGGCCAATTCCAGGCTGATCGCGCCCATATGATAGTATCCGATCAACGCTCCGAGATCGACCGCTCCGCGCTCGCCGAACCGCTCGACGATGCGCCTGAGCGTGGCGTCGGAGACCCGGTGGCTCGTCAGGATCTCCGTCGCGAAGGCGAACACCTCAGCCTCGTCGTCGACCGCAAAGTCCGGCCTCTCGCGATGCTCGATGGCGCGGATCACATCTTCGGCCAGACCCGCGTCCGCGGCCACGGTTCGGTGGTTGAACCAGATGTAGTCGCTGTCGAAGTGACGGGCGGTTACCAGGATGGCGAGCTCTCTGAGGCGCGCATCCAGGTCCGTTCCCCATCTGAGATATTCGCCGACCTTCTGCGCCCGCTCGGCCAACGCCGGGCTGTGCAGCCACACCAGCGTCGGACCGCGCACCCGTCCGCGCGGCCCGCCGGCAATGTCGTCGTAGACAGCTTGCTGGGCAGCATCGAGGGCGGCCGCATCGGGCAGCCTCAGGCGAAATTCCGGGTCATTCATTGGCACACCATCTGCGTCGAGAAGTTCAAGAACGAAGGAAAGAACCATGGTGAGGAACGCGCTTCTTCCGACCACCGTTGTCGGCAGCTACCCGCAGCCAGACTGGCTGATCGATCGCGAGAGGCTTCGCACGATGGTGCCGCGCGTGCCGGTCCCGGATCTCTGGCGGGTCCCGGCGGACCTGCTGGAGGCGGCCTGCGATGACGCCACGCTGCTGGCGATCCGGGACATGGAGCGCGCCGGCATCGACATCGTCACCGACGGCGAGGTTCGCCGCGAGAGCTACTCCAACCGCTTCGCCACCTCCGTCGACGGAATCGACGTCGCGGATCCGGCGATCATCCAAGGCCGGGCCAACCGGCAGGTCCGGGTGCCACGGATCATCGGCCCGATCCGGCGTCGTGAAGAGGTCGAGGTCCGCTCCGTCCGCTTCCTGAAGGAGAACACGGATCGGATGGTCAAGATCACCATGCCCGGACCGTTCACCATGAGCCGGCAAGCCAAGGACGAATTCTACAATGACGAAGAGGCCCTTGCGATGGACTTCGCCGCAGCCCTCAACGAGGAACTGAAGAAGTTGAAGGCTGCGGGGGCCGACATCATCCAGCTGGACGAGCCGTGGCTGCAGACCCAAGCCGATGCGGCCCGGCGCTTCGGCGTCAAGGCAATCGATCGGGCCCTGGAGGGCGTGGCCGGGCCGACCGCAATCCACCTGTGCTTCGGCTATTCCCAGTTCGTTGGCGACAAGTCCGGGGGCTACGTGTTTCTCGAGGAGCTTGCCGACAGCACCGTCGATCAGGTCTCCGTTGAGACCGCGCAACCCAGGCTCGACCTCTCGGTTCTCGACGGGCTGAGCAACAAGGCCCTCATTCTCGGAGTGCTCGACCTCGGCACGGCCGAGATCGACACGCCGGAGGCGGTGGCCGACCGGATCCGCGCCGCCGTCAAGCGGTTCGGTGCGGAGCGGGTGATTCCCGCGCCCGACTGCGGAATGAAGTATTTCGACAGGGACGTCGCGTTCGGCAAATTGAAGGCGCTGGCCGATGGCGCGGCGATCGTCCGGCGCGAGCTTGCCGGCTGACACCGGTCAGCCCTGCTTGCGCGCCAGGAAGTCCTCCAGCGACACCAGCGGCTGCTGCACCGCTGGCTCGCTGAGGGGCGTATCCGGAAACAGGGATCCGTCCATCAGCCAGCTTCGCGGCGGCGGCCGCCCCCAGGTGAAGCGCTGCTTCTGTTCCCATTCCACCGGCTCGTCCTCCAGGTCGATGACCTGGATCGGCGGCGGCAGGATCTCCACGCGATGGCCGGCTGGATCGCGGAAATAGACGAACAGCTGATGGCCCTGCCCGTGCCGACCCAACGGGTGTTCGATGGTATCGCCAAAGCCGATGTTGCCGGCGATGTCACAGGCACGGAACAGGGTTTGGGAGTCGGGCACGACGTAGGCGAAATGATGCATCTTCGGGCCGCCCCGGGTCAGGAAGACGAGGTCGTGCGGGTTGTTCTTCCGGAACAGGAACAGGCCGAAGATCCGCCCCTCGTAGTTGTCGTCGGTGAAGTAGTCGGACACCCGGAAGCCAAGGTCGGTATAGAACCTGCCGGCCTCCACGACATCGGGGGCAAGGCACTGGAAATGGTCGAAGCGCAGGGCGCCCGCCCCTCTGTGCCGTTCGATGTTCATGTGCTGACGCGGCCGGGTCTCCATCCGGGCGACGAGTTCCACCGGCATGCCGGTCGCGTCGACGACGCGGAGCGTCCGGTTCTCGAACGGCCGCTCCACCCAGTCGCAACGGTAGCCGTGTCCAGCGAAGTAGGCCTGCGCGCGGTCGAGATCCTCCTCGGTGCGAACACGGAAGCCGATGCCGTCGCACGTCGGGGTTCCGGCGGTCCGCTTTAGCACCAGGCTGTGGTGGGCGATCTCCTCCACCCCGCGCAGATAGACCGTTTCCGAATCCGCATCCGAAACGATCAGGCCGATCACCTCCTCGTAGAAGGTGCGGCAGGCCTCCAGATCAGGGACGTTGAGGATGGTGTGGCTCGCGCGGGTGATGTCGAACGGCGGCGAGGTCTCAGTTGCGGGTGGTTTCATGGACAGCCTTCGCGCTTCGTTTCGAGGACATCAGGGGCGAATGAGCATCGCCCCTGAAGCCGGTGCATCCGCCGCAAAGCGAGGTGGACACGACGGGACCTGTGACCCGACCCGTCTCAGTGCTCGTGCCCGCCGATCGCCCGTTCGAGGAACTGCTCGAGCTCCTGAAAGGCCAGGTCGTGTCGATTGCGCGGACGTTGCAGATCGACGACGATCTCATTGGTGATGGTCGCAGGACGGCCGCCCAGGACGATGATCCGGTTGGACAGGAAGATTGCCTCCCGGATGTCGTGGGTGATGAACAGGACCGTCTTGCGGGTCCGCTCCCAGATGTCGCTCAGCGCATTCTGCATGGATTCTCGGGTCTGGGCGTCCAGGGCGCCGAACGGCTCGTCCATCAGCAGGACCGATGGCTCCACCGCCAGCGCCCGGGCGAGGCCGACGCGCTGGCGCATGCCTCCGGAGAGCCGGTAGGGATAGTAGTCCTCGAACCCGGAAAGGCCGACCAGATCGACATAGCGGCGCGCGAGCTCGGTCCGCATTCCCCTGGGAACCCCCTTCGAGCGGAGGCCGAAGGCGATGTTGCCGAGGACGTTGAGCCAGGGGAACAGACCGAACTCCTGGAACACGACACCGCGGTCCAGCCCGGGACCCCTCACCGGCCGGTCGTCGACCCGGATCGTTCCGGAGGTGACGTCGGAAAGGCCTGCGGCCATGTTGAGAAGGGTGGACTTTCCGCACCCGGAGCTGCCGATGATCGAGACGAAGTCGCTCTCGCCGACGGTCAGCGAAATTCCGTCGAACACGCAGAGTTCGCGGATCGTGTTCCAGCCTTCCCGGCGCTCATAGACCTTGCTCAGGTCGGAGATGATGAGTTCACCCATCAGGCCAGCTCCCTCATTGTGCCCCAACGCTCGACCGTCATGACCTCGAGCGTGCGCAGGAAGACGCGTTCCAGGAGAAGCCCGACGATGCCGACCACCAACAGCGCCGCGTACACGATGTCGGTGTTGAAGAATTCGCGGCCCCAGTAGATGCGGTAGCCGAGGCCGGCCGACACGGAAACCAGCATTTCCGCGACGATCAGGATGCGCCAGCAGCGTGAAAAGGCGAGCCGGTAACCCGAGATGATATGGGGCAGAGCGGCCGGCACCAGGACGCGCCAGAACAGCGACATCCCTCCGGCCCCGAATGCGCGCCCCGCCCGGATCAGCGCCGGGTCCACCGTCTTCACGCCGGTCCAGGTGTTCAGCATGACCGTGATCGCGACCTCGTACATCAGGATCGAGGTGATCGCGAGCTCGGTCAGACCGAACCAGAGCATCGACAGCGGAAAGAGCGCGGTGCCTGGGATCGCCAGCAGGAAGTTCAACGGCGCGGCGAGCATCCGTTCCCAGATCTTGAAGTAGCCCATCAGCGCGCCGAGAATCGTCCCGATGATGATGCCGACGAACACGCTCTTGAGGAGCCGGCTCAGCGTCGCCCAGATATCGATCCACAGCTGGCCCGAAGCGGCCATCTTGTAGAGGGCGGCGAAGATCTCGGAGAGAGACGGCAGCAGCGCCGGCGGCATTCCGCTGAAGCGCGTGACGCCCTCCCAAAGAAGCATGATCACGACGATCGGCAGAATCAGCGCCGCTGCGTTCTTCACCGTCGCGATTGTTCCGCCCCCGTGGCGGATCGTCTCTGCGGACGGGAGCTTCGCGAGCCGTCCCGCCGCGCCTTCAGCACTGATTGACATTAGGATCTGACCACCTGCCTGGATCGAACAGAACGGAAAGCGGGAGGCGCCGCGCGGCGCGCCTCCCGATCGATGGTCACTGGACCGCTTCTTCCGCCTTCTCGGCGTAGGTCGCGACGATCATGTCCTCGACCGGCGGCAGGTCCTGCATGTCGCGGGTGTCCAGCAGGAACTGCCGGGTCGCCTCGAGGTCCTGCATGTCCCGCTCGGTGAACGCCACGCCTCCGAAGCGGTCGGTGTCGAACATCATGTACTTCGCCGTTTCCCGGTCGAGGCCGCCGCCGGTCGAGTTCAGATACTTGGCGTAGATGTCGACGGCCTTCTCGGGGTTGTCGGTGATGAACTTGTCGGCGCGGGCGTAGCCGTCGAGGACCTTCTGAACGACTTCCGGATTGGCCTCCAGATACGCGCGGGTGGTGGACAGAGGGAACGGATAGGTGATGCCGGCCATCTCTTCGAAGTCGCGCGCGGTGATCACTTCGACGCCGTTGCCCGACTGCACGATCCGCTGCATGCCCGGCTCCCAGCCGATCACGGCATCGAAGGCGCCGCCGGTCGCCATCGCCGCGGGCATGTCGGTGACCCGGATATTGGTGATGGTGAAATCGTCCTCGGTGAGCCCCTCCTTCTTGAGGAGCATCTGCACAACCATGTGCATCCCCGTCCCCACCTGGATGCCGATGCGCTTCCCTTTGAAGTCCGACAGGGTCTTGAGGTCGCCGTTGTCATTGGAGGCGATCAGCTTGCCGTAGTAGCCGCGCGCGGCGATGCCGACGGCAACCAGCGGCAGGCCCTTGTTGACGGCGGAGAAAAACGTCGTATGGGCTGCTTCGGCGAACTGCACCGATCCGCCCGCCAGCGCCTCGATCGCGATGGCGCCGCGCCCGACCGGCTTCAGGTCGACGTCGACACCCGCATCCTTGAAGAAGCCCTGGTCGACGGCCACGATCGTCGGCACCTGATTGACGCCGCTCGACATCGAAATCAGGACCTTGGAGTCCGCCGAAGCCGGACCGGCAACCATTGCAAGAACGCCGAGCAGTGCCAGCGCCTTCCAATCCTGTCGTACGAATTTCATGTGTTCCTCCCTCTTTCATTGTTGATTTGCTCGGGGCCCCGCCGCCTGGGACGGGGATCCGGCTCGTCCCCTTGCCACCGTGCTTGTCGCGCACGTTGTCCCCGTGTTTTTCCGGATGGCGAAGGGGGTATCGATCGCGTCGCCGCCTCCACGACTTCCGTCCCGGCGGCAGCATGCAAACGATTGAAATTTGAGAACTCTGTCTGGCGGTCGGTCGCGCGATGGCCGCGACCTCCTGGCTGTCCTCCCTCCCCGCGCCGCTTCGACGCCCGGTCCCATGATCAGAGGGACTCTTTGCTACCGCTTCTCAATGACGGTAATACGGTATTCCCATATCAACGCTACGATGCGGGGTCCGTATCGTCAAGGAACCATGCCGGTCGAACGGAGCGGTCCGGGAGGCACGGTGGCGACGGGAGCCGGCCGCTCGCAGGGCGGCAAGATGGTCACCGACGCACCACAACAGGGAGACACGTCTTGGAACGCACCCACCACAACTATGGGGAATGGACGAAGGGACGGTTCTCGGAAGCGGTCACCGTCACCGGACCTGCCAAGACGATTTTCCTGGCCGGAATCGGCGCCGAGCACGAGAACGACGGTACGATCCAGCACCTGGGCGATTTCGAGGCCCAGTGCCGGTACGCCTACGCCAAGCTGATCAAGGCCTTGGCCCACCACGGCGCGACCCTCGGTGACGTCGTCAAGCAGGTCACCTACGTGACCGATCCGCGCTTCCAGGGCGACGCAGGCAGGCTGCGCACGGAGCACTACGGAACCCTGCCGATGCCGGCCCACACCTTCTTGGTCGTCAGCCACCTCGCCTGGCCAGGCATGCTCGTGGAGCTCGACGTGATCGCCATGGTCGCGCCGCAGGAGCGCTGAGCGCAAGTCGAGACTGTCCAGTCCCCGGCGCTGCCTCAGCGCTCGATGCAATTGCGACGGCCCGGGCCGACCGTCTAACTTACAGCCCTGCCCGCACCGTCGCTTCGATTCCCCCAATGATGAGAAGGACTGACGTCCATGAAACTCGTTTCGTTTCGAAGGAATGGAGTGCCGGGTTACGGCATCGTGCAGGGCGACGGCGTCGTCGATCTGAGCACGCGATTTCCGAACGCCCCCACGCTGAAGGACCTGTTGGCGAGCGATGGCCTCGACGAGGCGCGGGCGGTCTCCGGCGCGGCCACCTTCCCGCTGTCGGAGATTACCTTTGAGCCGGTGATCCCGAACCCCGCCAAGATCATCTGCGTTGGGCTCAACTACCGGGATCATGTCGCCGAGACGGGCCGAACCGAGACGGCCTTCCCCACCCTGTTTCCCCGCTATCCGGCGAGCCAGGTCGGCCACGGACAGCCGATTCTGAAGCCGCGCGAATCCGACGTGCTGGACTACGAAGGCGAGCTTGCCGTCATCGTCGGCAAGGGCGGACGCCGGATCTCCGAGACCGAGGCGCTCGAACACGTGGCCGGATACTCCTGCTACAACGACGGCAGTGTCCGCGATTGGCAGTACCACACCGGCCAGTTTATGGCGGGCAAGACGTTCGTCGCGACTGGCGGCTTCGGCCCGTGGATGGTGACGGCCGATGAGATCCCGGATCCGTCGAAGCTGAGCCTGACGACCCGGTTGAATGGCCAGGTGATGCAGTCGACCACCACCGATCTGATGATCACGCCGGTCCCTGCGCTGATCGCCTACATTTCGACGATCCTGCCGCTGGAGGCGGGCGACGTGATCGTGTCGGGCACCCCGGCAGGCGTCGGCTTCAAGCGCAAACCACCCGTCCTGATGAAGGATGGCGATACGGTCGAGGTGGAGATCTCAGAGATCGGGACGCTGACGAACCCGGTCGTCGCAGAGACATAGGAAACGCAGACCGGCGCGCCGCAGCGGTGACTACGGGACCGGGGCGGACGAGGAGAAAACGACCAAAGATGACCGGTGAAGACGCCGCGGAAGGCGAGACGCGCTACCAACTGCTCGGGCGGGCGCTGCGCTACCGAGCGGTCCCCTTGACGAGCCCTGACGGGGTCAGCATCGCGGCGCAGGACTGGAAGCGCGAAGGTTCGGGCCGGGACGTTCTCTTCGTCCATGGCTTCGCGCAGTCGCATCTCTCCTGGCTCAACCAGGTCGCGAGCCCGCTGGCCGACAGGTTCAGGCTCGCGACCTACGACCTTCGCGGACATGGCCAGTCCGGGAAGCCGTTCGACCCCGGCTGTTACCGCGATCCGCGGCGCTGGGCGGACGAAGTCGATGCCGTCATCCAGACCCTCGGTCTCGACCGACCGGTGATCGTCGCCTGGTCCTATGCCGGTCGGGTCGCCCTCGACTATCTGTCCGCCTTCGGCGACGACCGCGTATCCGGCGTCGTCTTCGTCTGCGCGACCACCGTCATGGCCCCCTGGGTCGTCGGGGCGGCCGGCCCGTCCATGCGCGCCATGGCAGCGCCGGAGCTCGGCGTCAGCGCCGAAGCGACCCGGGACTTCATGCGGTCGTGCTTCGCGTCGCCTCCAGCCCCCGACGAGCTGGAGGTCATGCTGGCCATTGCAGCCGCCACACCCCGCGAGGTCCGGATCGGGCTTGGCGGCCGGCCGGCGGAGTATGGAGACACGCTTGCCGCCATGCGCACGCCCACGCTGGTGCTCCATGGCGAGCGCGACGCGGTGGTGACCCCGGCGGCCGGCGCCTACACGGCGCGCATGGTCCCGGGCGCGGAGCATCTCGTCTACGAGGGCATCGGCCACGCACCGTTCTGGGAGGCCCCCGACCGTTTCAACGCCGATCTCGCGCGCTTTCTCGAGGCGCTTGGATGACGCTGCTCAGGCGGCCGGTTGAGTGCGGACGATGGCGGACATGTCCCCGACGATCTCGCCGCGCCGGATCGGGACACACTCGGGCGGAAATTGCTGCTCGACCGCGTAGCCCGCGGCATCGAGCCCGTCCAGAAAGGCTTCCAGCCGGTCCATGGCCGTCGTCGCCAGATCGTGGATGACGACCAGCGGCCAGTCCTCCGCCGCGCACATCTCCAGCGCCCGGGGCACCCAGCCCTCCGGGTCCTCCCAGTCGCGGGGAATCACGTTCCACAGGACGCAGCTGAAGCGCTCTCGGCAGAGATAGTCGACGGCGGCGGGGCTGAGCAGCGCGTCGTCGAGAACACCGCCCGAGCCGAACGGCCGAAACAGCCGGTCCGGATGGGCGAGGTGGCCGATCAGCTCCTGGGTCCGGCCGATCTCCCATTCGGGCGCGCGGCTGAACTGGCTGGCTCCGAGCGGAGACAGGTGGTGGAAGGTGTGGTTGCCGATCCAATGACCCTCGGCGTGGGCGCGCGCGGCAAGCGCATGGCGTGCCGGGTCGCGAAGCTTCTCGCCGATGACGAAGAAGGTCGTCCTGATGCCGCGGCGTGCCAGGATATCGAGTACGCGCGGGGTCGTCTCCGGGTCGGGACCGTTGTCGAAGGTAAGCGTCACGCGCCTGGTCAAGGGTCGGCCTCCCATCAGGCGCGCGCCGGAACGGCGCCGGGAGCCCGGCGTGGCGCCGTCTCCACAACGCCGAGCCGTCTCTCCAGGAGTTGCACCAGCGCATCGAAGGCGACGGCCAAGAGCAGCACCAGCACCACCGCGGCATAGACCCGCGGGCTGTCCAGGAGGGTGCGATACTTGGAGATCAGGAAGCCGATGCCGGCGGTCGACGTGAGCATCTCGGCCACCACCACGCCGACGATCGCAAGCGCGCCGCCGAGCCGGAAGGCGGCAAGCACGGTGGGCAGGGTGGCCGGCAGATAGACCCGAAAAAGCCGCTGCGCCGTGGTCGCCCCCATCGAACGGGCGACCAGGAGGTACTGGCTATCCACCGTCTGGGCACCGGCCGCCGCTCCCAGCATCGTCGGCAGGAAGCCATAGACGCTGGCGAAGATGATCTTGGATTCCGGGCCGATCCCGAACCATGCGGTGAACAACGGATACAGGATCACCAGAGGCACGGCGAACAGGCCGGAAAAGACCGGCAGCGCGATCCGGCGCGCCGCTGCCGCGCCGCCGATGGCGAGGCCGACGAGGACACCGCCGCCGCAGGCGAAGATCATCGCGACCGCCACCTCTTGAAGCGTGACCAGAAGGTGCGAGGCATAGAGCGGCGCCTCGGTCACAAGGGTCCACAGCGTGACGGTGAGAGGCGGCAGGAACAGCGCGGGGACGATGCCGGCGCGGGGCAGCACCTCCCAGACGAGGAGAAAGGCGACGACGATCGCTCCTCGCACCAAGGCGGGCGGCGGCAGGGTCCGGGAAGCGGCGCTCACGACTTGATCCTCTGCCAGATGCGATCGCGCAACTCCTCGAAGCGGCGCCCGCCGAGGGTCTCGAAGGTGCGCGGGCGCGGCAGGTCGACCTCGACGCGGTCCACGAGCTGGCCCGGGCGCGAGGTCATCACGATGACCTCGTCGGAGAGGTGGATGGCCTCGCTGAGGCCGTGGGTGACGAACAGGATCGTCTTGCCCGTGCGGTCCCAGATGCGCAGGACTTCGTCGCCCATGGACAGACGGGTCTGCTCATCCAGCGCCGCGAACGGCTCGTCCATGAGCAGGATCGGCGGATCCTGCACCAGGCCCCGGGCCAGCGCCACACGCTGCTTCATGCCGCCGGAGAGCTCGTGCGGATGGCGCTCCTCGAACCCCTTGAGGCCCACCAGCTCGAGCGCCTCGTCGGAGCGCTCGCGCCGGATCTCGCGGTCGACGTGACGCAGCGACAGCGGAAACTCGACGTTCTGCCGGGCGGTCAGCCAGGGGTAGAGGCTGGCGTCCTGGAAGACGACGCCGATCCGGCTTGGATCCGGCGCGGTCAGCGGCCGGCCGCCGGCCCGGATCTCTCCCTGCGTCGGCTGGATGAGGCCAGCGACCATCATCAGCAACGAGGACTTGCCGCAGCCGCTCGGGCCGACGATCGAAACGAAGCGCCCGGTCTCCACCCGGAACGAGATATCGCGCAGAGCCTCGGTCGGCCCCTTCGAGGTCTCATAGACGTGGCTGACGCCGGAAATCTCGACGACCCCGCTCTCGTTCGCGGCGGCGGTGCCACCGGTCTCTGCTGTCTGAGCGCCCATGGCTACACCCTCCAATGTTCGCTCCTTGTTTCCAGCGCGCGGATCGCCTCGTTGAAGACGATGGCGATCGCGGCGACGAGGACAATGGTCGCCAGCAGCCGGTCGAGTTGAAACCCCTGGCCCCATTGTTCGATGACGTTTCCAAGCCCCCTTCGCGAGGCATACATCTCCGCCAGCAGGACCCCGGTGAAGTTGAAGATCATCGCCACCCGGATCGCTTCGAGCAGAACCGGGGTCATGCAGGGCAGATAGACGCGGACGATCATCTGCGAGCGCGTGGCGCCGTAGGAGCGCGCCACGCGGATGAGATCGCTGCGGACGCTTTCCAGTGCCGCGAACGAGATCATCATGACGATGAAGATCGTCGAGAAGACGCCGAACGCCACCTTCTGCTGGAAGGTGATGCCGAAGCCGAAGATAAAGAGGGGCAGGAAGATCGACTTCGGAATGCTGAAGATGAAGAAGACCAGCGGCTTGAAGACGGCCGACAGATAGGGGCTCTCGCCGATCAGGACCGAGAGCAGAAATCCCGCCGGAACCGCGATCAGGAAGGCGACGGCGGTCTCGCTCAGCGTGGTGGCGATGTGGACGCGGAAGTCGGCCTCGCCGAGCAGCCGCACCAGCATCGCGACGACGTCGCTGGGCGGCGGCAGCAGGCGCGGGTCGATCAGGCCCGCTGCCGGGGCGACCTGCCACAACGCCACGAACGCCGCCACGATGGCGAGCCTGGCAATAGGGGCGGACAGTCCGCCCGCCCCCTTGCCGTCAGCCGAGCTGGCGGTCATTTCTTCTCGGTCACCTTGACCGGCGTGAAGTCGCCGACCCAGATCTCGCTCGCCTCCGGCAGGTTCTCGATGCCGGTCAGCTGATTGATCTTCATCGCGGTCTCGGCTTCCTGCTCGGTCATCTCACCGGTGCGCGAGAGCTTGAGGAAGACATTCTCCCATTCCTTCTCGGCCACCTCGGTCGGGATGTCGTTCAGGTCGGCGATGATCTTCACCGCCGCATCCTTGTTGTCCTGGAGATAGGCGACGCCGCGATAGAGCGCGTTGACGGTCTTCTGAGTCAGCTCCGGGTCGTCCTGGATGAAGGAGCTGAGCGCGGTCCAGCCGGAGTTCAGGTGTTCCGGGATCGCCGTGCCGTAATCGATCAGCGCTCTCGCGTCGCCCTTCATCAGCAGGTCGTAGCTGAGCGGAGAGTAGACCACGGCTGCGTCGACGTTGCCGGAGATAAGGTTCGGCACGAGACCGCCGCCGCCCAGCGGAATGGACTCGAAGGCGACGCCTTTGTCGGACATGGTCCAGCGCGCCAGCATGTCGGAGAGCGAACCGGCGGAGGTGATGCCGACCTTCTTGCCCTCGAGGTCCTTCACGTCCTTGATCGGCGAATCCGGCGTGACGAGAAGCTGCCAGCCATAGTTGCCGGCCCCCAGAAGGCCGATGAGCTTGCTGTCGACACCCTTGGCGCGGCTGGACGCCGTGACGCTCGACGATGAGCTGATCACGTCGGCGGCGCCTGCGACCATCGCGGTCACCGTCTCGCCGCCGCTCTGATAGACGGTGAGCTCGGCATCGATGCCTTCGTCCTTGAAGAAGCCCTGATCGGCGGCGGTCTGGGCGATAACCGTCGGGAACCATGCCTTGGTCGCCAGTCCGATCTGGACGGTGTCCTGAGCGTTCGCGCATGTCGCGCCGAAGCCCAGCGTTGCGCCAACGACAAGCGCAACGCGAGCCAGCCGCGTGCATCCGTGGTCTGCGAAAATCTTCATGTTCCTCTCCCTTGTTGCGCCGCCGCCGTTTCGGTGAGAACGCGAACGGGGCAGATTCCGAGCCGACTGACCGGCTCCTCCCGGAATCCGTCGCGACGTTTTGTTGTTTGGCATTCTTGAACCGCCATCCCCGCGGTTCGCGTTTGCTGTGCTCGAAGCGTCAGCGCCGAAGCGCCGGCACCTGCCCCATAGTCTTTGACACGCGCGATACTTTCGCAAGTAGAAAGTTTTTTCGCATACCGAAAAGACTACGTCTCTTCTGATCGTTGCGAGCCCCATCGGCCGGCCCCGCAAGTGCGGGCAACGGACCCGACGATCGGCGGCCGCGGCCGGGGCTGACCCCGCCGCGCGGCTTCACCGCCGCTGCACACGCTTGCCAAGTGCCTTGGCCTTGGCCGCGTGCCGCTCACCGCCAGCCGAGCGCCGGGGCGACGTGCTTGAGAATGGCCTCGATGACGTGGGCGTTGTAGTCGACCCCGAGCTGGTTGGGCACGGTCAGAAGCAGCGTGTCGGCCTCGGCGATTGCCTCGTCCGCCCTGAGCTCCTCCACCAGCCTCTCGGGCTCCGCGGCATAGGAGCGGCCGAAAATCGCCCGCATGGTGTCGAGGACGCCGATCTGATCGCCGTCCTGGCCGCGGCCGAAATAGGCGCGATCGCGATCGTCGACGAGCGCGAAGATCGACCGCGAGACCGATACGCGCGGCTCGCGGTCGTGCCCTGCCTCTTTCCAGGCAGCGCGAAAGCCGCGGATCTGTTTCGCCTGCTGAATGTGGAACGGTTCGCCCGTCTCGTCTTCCTTCAGCGTCGAGCTCTGGAGGTTCATCCCGCGCTCGGCGGCCCAGACCGCCGTCGCGTTGGAGGCCGCGCCCCACCAGATGCGCTCGCGCAGGCCGTCCGAATGCGGTTCGACGCGCAGCGGCCCCGGCGGATTGGGAAACATCGGGCGCGGGCTCGGCTCGGCGAAGCCGTCGCCCTTCAGGACGTCGAGCAGGACGGCCGTGTGACGGCGCGCCATGTCGGCATCGCTTTCGCCCTCTGCCGGCGCGTATCCGAAGTAGCGCCAGCCGTCGATCACCTGCTCGGGCGACCCGCGGCTGATGCCGAGCTGAAGCCGCCCGCCGCTGATGAGATCGGCCGCGCCTGCGTCCTCGGCCATGTAGAGCGGGTTTTCGTAGCGCATGTCGATGACGGCGGTGCCGATCTCGATGCGGCGCGTCCTGGCGCCGACCGCTGCCAGCAGGGGAAACGGCGAGGCAAGCTGGCGCGCGAAGTGGTGGACGCGGAAATAGGCGCCGTCGGCGCCGAGCTCCTCCGCCGCCACCGCCAGATCGATCGATTGCAGGAGCGCGTCCTGGGCGGACCGCGTTCCGGAATGGGGCGAGGGCGACCAGTGCCCGAAGGACAGGAACCCGATCTTCTTCATCTTTCAGTCCTTTGCGAGGGGCCTGGGAGCGGCGGCCTCGACCAAATCCACCGAGACACCGTCTGCACAGTTATGAGCCAATGGCACGCGCTTCAATTGCAGGCCAGCGCGTCTTGTCTCTCCCACGAGTGAAAGGCCACGTGCCGGCCGACGGACGCGTCAGCATGCCCAGGCTCGCGAGCATGACGCGGAGCAGACTTCAGCGGATCACCCCGCAACAGGCTGTCGTGTTGCCGGACATGCACGAACCGGAATTCCGGACTTTGGGCTCGAACGAAAGCGCTCGTCGGCTGCCAACGGGCGCACTCCGACCAAGAAGCCCCGGCGGCCGCCCCCCCTGGCACCCCTCACCGCCGGCCCCCGATGTGATCCGCATCGTCGTCGCCGTCGCGGGCAGATGTGCTCAGGTGCGGCCCCTTCTGGTTGCAGGGTCGACCGCCGCCCGATCACACGCCGGGGGGGCGGTTGACAACCGAACGCTGCAATCACTAACCTACCAATCGGTAGCTTAGGGAGGAAAAGAACATGGCTAGAATCAGGATGGTCTCACTGTGCGTCGCAGCCGGCCTGCTGGCCGGACCGGCGTGGGCGCAGGACTACAGCTGGAAACCGGACCGGCCGATCAACATCATCGTGCCGTGGTCGGCGGGCGGATCCACCGACCAGGTGACCCGGGTCGTCGCCCCGATCTTGGAGAAGGCGTTGGGAACCGAGGTGGTGGTGGTGAACCAGCCCGGCGCGTCCGGCTCCACCGGCACCGCCGCGGCCCTGAAGGCCCCGCGTGACGGCTACACCTGGACGGCGAACGCCATCGCCAACAATGCGACCTACTCGGTCACCGGCCTGATCCCCGACACCTCGATCGACGACTACGCAATCTATCTTCACGTGGCCAACGTCCCGGTCGTCAGCGTCAACGCCAACTCCGAGTACAAGGACTTTCCAGCGCTGTTGGAGGCCATGAAGACCGGTTCGGTCACCGTTGGCACCGCCGGCGTGAACTCGTCGGGCGGCATGGCCCTTGCGGCCATCAAGGAAGGGGCCGGTGAAGACCTCGCGGGCGCCCGCATGATCACCTATGACGGTGGCAACCCGGCCGTGATCGCCGCAGCGAGCGGCGAAGTGGTGGCGACCACCCAGCTCGCCGTCGAACAGACCGAAATGATCCGTGCCGGCCGTCTGCGGCCGCTGGCGGTGCTCTCCGACTCGCCGCTGAAGGTCGAGGGCATCGATCCGGTGCCGCCGATCACCCAATTCCTGCCCGACTTCCACGTCGCGGCCGACTATTTCGGCGTGTTCATCCCGAAGGGTGCGCCGGACGAGGTCTACGAGACCGTCGACCAGGTCTGGAAGGACCACGTCATGACCAGCGAGGCCCTCCAGACCTATGCCACCGACCGTGGCGCGGTGTTCGCCCCGAGCTATGGCAAGGCGGCCTACGACAAGGCCATGCCGGTCGTCATTTCCGAGGCATGCGCCCGGGTGACGCGCGGAGAAGCCGTGATCAACCCCTCCGAGATCGGCATCGATTGCCCCGCCAACTAGGCGAACGGGCGCGGACGGAGGCGCGGTGCGTCTCCGCCCATTCTGGATCTCGCGGAGGAAACGTTCAGATGCAGATGGCGAAGGCCGATCGCATGACGGCGGTCGTGTTGCTGGCGCTCGGACTGGCGATGCTTGGCGGCGGCTGGACGATGGACCGGCTGGAGATCCGGCAGATCCACCCGGCCTCGATTCCCGGGCTCCTGCCGATGATCCTCGGCGCGCTGCTGTCGCTCTGCGCGGTGCTGCTGTGGCGGGCCTCGCCGACGACGTCCCGCGGGGCGGGAGCCGCGAAGGTGATGGCGGACGGGTCCTGGTCGCGGCTCGGCCTGACGACCGGGATGTGCGTGATCTACGCGATCGGACTGATCGGCTGGCTCAGCTATTTCTGGGCCACCGCCATCTTCACCGCCGCCTTCAGCCTGATCTTCTCCTTTCCCGTTGACGGCACGCCGCGGGCCCGGGCGCGCGCAGTGGTGTCGTCCGCCCTGCTCGCTTTCGGCGTGGCCTTCGGGTCCGCACTGCTGTTTGAGAAGCTGTTCCTGGTGAGACTGCCATGAGCGGCCTCTCGGACCTCCTTGCCGGGCTGGTCACGCTGTCGACGCCCGAGATGCTGTTCCATGCCGCCTGGGCGACCCTTCTGGGCATCATCGTCGGCTCGCTGCCGGGGCTGACGGCCACCATGGGCGTCGCGCTGATGACGACGCTCACCTATTCGCTGGACAGCACCGCCGCGATCCTCGTGCTGATCTGCATGTATGTCGGCGCGATCTACGGCGGCTCGCGCAGCGCCATCCTGCTCAACATCCCCGGTACCCCGGCGAGCGCCGCGACCTCGCTCGACGGCTATCCGCTGGCGAAGGCGGGCCGCGCCGGGTACGCGATGGGGCTCGCCACCGCCGGCTCGGCGCTCGGCACCATCGCCGGCATCATCATGCTGGTGATGATCGCGCCGCCGCTGGCCGAAGCCGCCCTCAATTTCGGCAGCTTCGAGTTCTTCTGGCTTGCCGTCTTCGGCGTCATCATTTCGGGCCAGCTGACCGCCGACACGACCCCGCTGAAGGGCTACATCGCCGGCATTCTCGGCCTGATGGTGGCGATGATCGGGTCCGAGGGCATCCACGCCCACGTGCGGTTCTCCTTCGGGATTTCCGACCTCAACGCCGGGATCGCCCTGATCCCGGCCATGGTCGGTGCCTTCGGCTTCGCCGAAGTGATGACCGCGATGTGGAACCGCGCCGGCGAACTCGCCACCAAGAAGGACAAGAGCGACCGGACCATCCCCCACCTGATCGACCTCTGGCGCTACAGGGTGACCATCGTCCGCTCCGGCATCATCGGCACGCTGGTGGGCATCATTCCCGGCGTCGGCGAGGACATCGGCGCCTGGGCCAGCTACGCCGCCGCCCGCAAGACCTCCAAGGAGGCGGACAGGTTCGGCCACGGCAGCCAGGAGGGACTGGTGGCGGCCGAGACCGGCAATTCGGCAGTGGTGCCCGGCTCGCTGATCCCGGCCATCACGCTGGCCATCCCCGGTTCCGCCAGCTCGGCCGTGCTGATCGCCGCGCTGTTCATTCACGGGATCCGGCCCGGCCCGCTGATCATGATCGAGCAGCCGCACTTCATCGGGCTCATCAGCGCGATGCTGCTCATGGCCACCCTCTTCATGGCGATCTTCGGCCTGACGCTGACGCGCGTGTTCATCCAGGTCCTGCGGGTGCCCTACGCCTATCTGATGCCCATCGTGTTCGTGCTGTGCGTGATCGGGACCTACGCCCTCAGCCAGCGGATGTTCGACATCTGGGTGATGGTGTTCTTCGGCCTGGTGGGCTTCGTCCTGCGGCAGATGAAATATCCGATGGCGCCCCTCGTCCTCGGCATCATCCTCGGCGACCTGCTGGACAAGAGCCTGCGCCGCGGCCTCACGCTGAGCGACGGAGACCTGCTGCCGTTCTTCACGCGCCCCGTCTCGGCCGCGTTCGTGGCGGTCATCGCGATCTCCATCCTTCTGAACATCCCGGTGGTGCGCCGGAAGACGGTCGCGGCCCTGCGCCTGTTCGGAGGCCGCCATGCTTGAGTACAGCGTCTGCAACGAATTGCTGGCGCAGGAGGGACTCAGCCTCGCCGAGCAGGCGAGGGTGGCCCGCGAGCTGGGCTATGTCGGGCTGGAGCTCGCCCCGGCCACCCTCGCCGCCGAGCCGCACCGACTCACCACCGCCCAGGCAGAGGCGATCCGCGAAACGGTCGAGGCCGAAGGTGTTCGCGTCACCGGGCTGCACTGGCTGCTTTCGGCCTACCCGCAGTCCTCGATCACCGATCCCGGCAGGCGGGACGAGACCGGCGAGATCCTGACCGGCCTCGTCGATCTCTGTGCGGACCTCGGCGGCAGGGTGCTGGTCTACGGGTCGCCGCGCCAGCGGCTGCGGCCGGACGGAACAAGCAATGAGGATCTCACCCAGCATCTGGCTGCGTTCTTCGCGCCGATCGCCGAGCGCTGCGCGGCGCGCGGCGTGACCTACTGCATCGAGCCGCTGTCGACCCGGGAGACCGATGTCCTGACCACCGTCGCCGAGGCCGCCGCTCTGGTGGAGGTCGTGGACAGCCCCGCCTTCCGCACGATGATCGACACCAGCGCCGCCGGCCAGGTGGAGCCGCCGGTGGCCGACCTGATCCGCCGCTGGGTCCCGACCGGCCTGATCCATCACATCCACGCCAACGACACCAACCGCGGCGGGCCGGGGATGGGCGACGATCCGTTCCCGGAGATCGTCGCCGCCCTCGTCGAGACGGGTTGGCCGCACCCGATCGGGGTCGAGCCCTTCCGCACGCTCATCGACGCCCGGGTGACCGCGGCCGTCGGCATCGCGACGCTGCGCGCCTGCGAACAGGCACGGTCATGATGACCGTGCGAATCCTCAGCGCGTCCTGGTTCGAACGGCCGGTGGCCATGCGACTGCCCTTCCAGTTCGGCAACACCGAAGTGCGGGGGACGGCAGAAGCCTATTGCGAGGTCGAGATCGAGGCCGACGGCCGGCGGGCGCGCGGGGCTTCCGCCCAGCTGATGGTGCCGCGCTGGTTCGACAAGCGCCCCGCCCTCTCCAACGCCGAGACCATCGACGCCCTGCGCGCGACCGTGCGCGCAGCCGTCGCCGCCGCGCCGGAGCGCAGCGGATCCGCGCTCGCGATCACCCGCGAACTGCGCCAGGACGTGGCATGCGCAGAGCCCGCGCTTGCAGCCGGCTTCGGTCCGGCGCTGGTGGAAATGGCGCTCATCGATGCGCTCTGCCGCGCGGCCGGACTGCCGTTCTGGAAGGCTGCGGCGCTCGACATGTTCGGGCTCGCCCACGGCCGGCCGGGCGATCTCCCGGCGGCGGCCCTTGCCGCCTCCCTGTCCCGGATCGGGGCGCCAAAGCGGATCTCCGTACGCCACACCGTCGGCTTCGATGCCCCGCTGACCCGCGATGCGGTGGGGCCGGGCGCCCCGCACGACGGGCTGCCGGTGTCGCTGGAGGAGGTGATCGCCACCACCGGCGTCTCAGCGTTCAAGATCAAGCTGAAGGGCGATCCCGCCGCCGACCTCGCCCGCCTGCGGGCGATCGCGCGGCACCTCGACCCGGTTGCGGACTACACCGCCACCCTGGATGCGAACGAGCAGTATGCCCCCGACAATTTTGCCGGCTTCCTTTCCGTGCTTGCGGAGGATCCGGCACTGTCCCGCCTCTGGCAGGCCCTGCGTTTCGTCGAGCAGCCCTTCGCCCGCGAGACCGCGCTCGACATGGAGGTCGACGCCCCGTTGCCGCTCGTCATCGACGAGAGCGACGACCGCGAGGACGCCTTCGCCTCTGCGCTGGAGCGCGGCTGGGCAGGCACCTCGATCAAGAGCTGCAAAGGGGTCCTCCGGGCGCTCCTGAACAAGGCGCGCGCCGAGGCTGCGGGGGCCATCCTGTCGGGGGAAGACCTCACCTGTCAGCCGGGGCTGTGCTGGCAGCAGGACACCGCCATGGCCGCCGCTTGCGGCGTCCGCGACGTCGAGCGCAACGGCCATCACTTCGCCGGCGGAATGCAGGGCGCCGGCGAGGCCGAGATCGAAGCGCGGCTGAAGCGGCATCCGGACATCTACACCCGCATCAACGGCCACCCTTCCCTGCGGATCGTGGCGGGAGAGGTGCGCATCGCATCCCTCGACAGGCCGGGTTTTGGGCACGTTTGCGCTGTCGGGACGGTTGATTGACACCAAAGGACTGCGTAACCTACCAAATGGTAGCTTAGACATTGGGAGCATCGGTTTTGAAACAGGATCGCATCGGCATCATCATGCACGGCGTGACCGGCCGGATGGGGATGAACCAGCATCTCATCCGCTCGGTCCTGGCCATTCGCAACCAGGGCGGCCTGCTGCTCTCGAACGGCACGCGCCTCATTCCCGATCCGATCATCGTCGGGCGCAACGCCGACAGGATCGAAGCTCTGGCCAGGGAGACCGGCGTCGAGCGGTACACCACGGACCTCGACGCAGCGCTCGCCGATCCCGACGACACGATCTTCTTCGATGCCGCCTCGACCCAGATGCGGCCGGGCCTCCTCAGGAAGGCCATCGACGCAGGCAAGCACGTCTATTCGGAGAAGCCGGTCAGCGAGAAGCTCGAGGAGGCGGTCGCCATCGCGCGGCACGCCAAGGCCGCCGGCGTCAAGAACGGCATCGTCCACGACAAGCTGGACCTGCCGGGCCTGATCAAGCTGAAGCGCCTGCGCGACCTGGGCTATTTCGGCAGGATGCTGAGCGTGAAGGGCGAATTTGGCTACTGGGTGTTCACCGGCGACGATCTGCCGCCGCAGCGTCCCTCCTGGAACTATCGCCTCGAGGAGGGCGGCGGGATCATCTCCGACATGCTGTGCCACTGGCGCTACGTGCTCGACAACGTCATCGCCCCGGTCAAGTCGGTGAGCTGTCTCGGCTTCACCCACATTCCCGAGCGCCTCGACGAGCAGGGCAAGCGCTACGAGGCGACCGCCGACGACGCGGCCTATGCGACCTTCCTGCTCGACGGGCCCGACGGCGAGATCGTCGCCCACATCAATTCCAGCTGGTGCACCCGCGTCCGCCGCGACGACCTGGTGACGTTCCAGATCGACGGCACCCACGGCTCCGCCGTGGCCGGTCTGCATTCCTGCCGGGCCCAGCATCGGGTGACGACGCCGAAGCCCGTGTGGAATCCCGACGAGCCCCAGACCATCGACTTCTTCGCCGACTGGGAGGAAGTGCCGGACAACACCGTGTTCGACAACGGCTTCAAGGTGCAGTGGGAGCAGTTCCTGCGCCACGTCGCCGAGGACGGGCCGTGGTCCTACACGCTGGAGGAAGGCGCCAAGGGCGTGCAGCTCGCAGAAGCCGGCTACCGATCATCCAAAGAGCGGCGCTGGATCGATCTCGAGGACCTGGCGATATGAGCCCCACGCTCAGGCTGCCAGGCGGCGACGTCACGTTGACCGGCGGTCCGGTTCCCGAGGCGACGGGCGACTGGACCCGGACCGCCTATGCCGCCGCCCACGTCGTCGCCGATCCGCTCGCCGACATCGACCCGTGGCTCGATGCGGCCATCGACTGGGACCGCACGCTGGCGTTCCGCCAGCACCTCTGGTCGCTGGGGCTGGGGGTCGCCGAAGCGATGGACACCGCCCAGCGGGGCATGGGCCTCGACTGGCCGACCTCGCTGGAGCTGATCCGCCGCTCCACCGCGCTGGCCCGGGCCGGCGGCCACCTGATCGCCAGCGGGGCCGGCACCGACCACCTGGCGCCGGGGCCGGGCGTGACGGTGGACGACGTCATCCGCGCCTACGAGGAGCAGTGCGAGGCGGTCGAGGCGGCGGGAAGCCGCGTGATCCTGATGGCCAGCCGCGCGCTCGCGCAGGCCGCGACAGGGCCTGAGGACTATGCCCGCGTCTATGCACGCATCCTGTCGGGCCTGCAGCAGCCGGCGATCCTCCATTGGCTGGGCGAGATGTTCGATCCGGCGCTCGCAGGCTACTGGGGCACGTCCGACCACATGGCCGCCATGGACACCGCGCTGTCGGTGATCGGCGACAACGCCGCCAAGGTGGACGGCATCAAGATCAGCCTGCTGTCGGCGGACAAGGAGATCGCCATGCGCCGGCGCCTGCCCGACGGCGTCCGCATGTACACCGGCGACGACTTCAACTACCCGGACCTGATCGCCGGCGACGACGCCGGCCATTCCCACGCGCTTCTCGGCATCTTCGATCCGATCGCGGGCGCGGCTGCGCGGGCGCTGTCGCAGTTGGCCGCGGGCGACAGGGCCGGCTACCGGGAGACCTTCGAGCCGACCGTCCCGCTGTCGCGCCACATCTTCAAGGCGCCGACGCGGTTCTACAAGACGGGCGTCGTCTTCCTGGCCTACCTGAACGGCCATCAGGACCACTTCACCATGATCGGCGGACAGGAGAGCACGCGCTCGACGCGGCATCTCGCAGAGATCGTCCGGCTTGCCAACGCCGCCGGCCTGTTCATCGATCCGGACGCCGTAGCCGCCCGCGCCCGCCCGGTGTTCGCGGCGCGCGGAGTTTCGGCATGAGCAGGCTCGATCCGCATCAGGTCTCGCTCAACACCGCCACGGTGCGGGAGCAGTGGTCGCTGGCCGAATGCATCGAGGGATGTGCCCGCCACGGCATCGGCGGCATCTCGCCCTGGCGCGACAAGCTGCACGAGATGGGCGTCGACGCCGCCGCCCGCGCCATCCGCGATGCCGGGCTGCGCGTCTCCGGCCTGTGCCGGGGCGGCTGGTTCACCGCCAGCGGCGCCCTCGACCGGTCGGTGATCGACGACAACATGCGCGCCGTCGACGAGGCGGCGGCGCTGTCGGCCGACTGCCTCGTGATGGTCGTCGGCGGCCTTGCGAAGGGCAGCCGCGATCTTCCCCGTGCCTGGGGGCTGGTCGAGGACGGGCTGGCGAGGACGCTGGAGTACGCCCGGACGGCGGGCGTGAAGATCGCCATCGAGCCCCTTCATCCGATGTATGCCGCCGATCGGGCCTGCGTGAACACGCTGCGCCAGGCTCTCGACATCTGCGACCGGCTGGGCGACGGGATCGGCTGCGCGGTCGACGTCTATCACGTCTGGTGGGATTTCGAGCTTGAGGCCCAGCTCGTCCGCGCCGGCAGGGAGCGGATCCTGGCGTTTCACATCTGCGACTGGCTGGTGCCCACCCGTGATCTCCTGACCGACCGGGGCATGATGGGGGACGGCGTGATCGACATCCCGCGCCTGCGCGGCGTCGCCGAGGCAAACGGCTTCGACGGGCTGTACGAGGTGGAGATCTTCTCTGCCCTCGACTGGTGGACCCGCGATCCGGACGACGTGCTGGCGATGATCGTCGAACGGGCGCGGACCGTCTGCTGATGGCGGGGAGATCCCCTGGTCGGCGCCGCGCGGCGGTGCGGCGCATCCCGCAGGTGAGGCGGCGGAACGCCCCATTCGGCGTTCGCTTCGGCCCGGAAGTCGGCTAACTTCGCGCCTGGGCCTTTTCCGATCAGGCGGTCACACCTGATCGATGGGAAATGGCTCCAGGATCAAACCCTTGCGCAAATCCTGTTCGGTCGGATCGCTTCGATCTGAACGGGACATGCGCAGGGATCAGACGCAGGGACCCGATGTCGAAACCTCCTTCTCCCATCCGCAAGGGAAAGACGCGCAACCCCGAAATCACGCGCGCGGCGATCCTGCAGGCGGCGCTGGAGGAGTTCAGCGAGGCCGGGCATTCCGGCGCCCGGATCGACCGCATCGCCGAGCGCGCCGGCGTCAGCAAGCCGATGATCTACGACTATTTCGGCGACAAGAACGCCGTCTATGCGGCCGCCCTGCGCGAGGCCTACGTGCAGATCCGCGAGCGCGAAACCGAGCTCGAGCTCGACACCCTGCCGCCGGATGACGCCATTCGCGCCCTGGTGCGCTTCACCATGAACCATTTCTGGAACAATCCGTGGTTCATCCGGATGCTGAACACCGAGAACCTGCTCGGCGGCGAGACGATCCGGGCCCTCGACGACGCCGCCGAGATCCAGTCGGTCCTCCTTCAGCGCCTGGAGGACATCCTCCGCCGCGGACGCGAGCGGAACATGTTCCGCGCCGACGTGGATTCCGTCGAACTCTATTTGTTCATCGCGTCGCTCTGCTATTTCCCGATTTCCAACATGCACACCCTGCGGGTGGTGTTCCGCGCCCCGATCGCCGAGCCATGGCTCGCTCAGCACGCCGAACGGGCAACCGACATGATCCTGGGCTACCTCGTGGCAGGGATCGACGCCTGACCGCACCGTCGCAGCCGCGCGCGACCGGCGCCGGGGTGCGATCGAGCGCCGCAGCTCTTGGGTTCCCCGTGGCGAGACCCATATGGCCGGTGACGCCTCGCCCAGACACCAGCCCAAGGGAAAGCCATGTTCGACACGCGGAAGCTACTGGATCAATTTCTCGGGGCGGGCGGAATGTCCGGCTCGGCGGGAGGAAACCAGCTTCCCCAGGCGACGCAGGGCCAGCCGCCCGCGAGCGCCGGTCAGGCTGGCGGCTCACCGCTCGCTGGCATGCCGGGCGGCGACATCCTCGGACGGGTGCTCAACAGCGGTGCCCTCGGCGGCGCCGCCGCCGGCGGGCTGGTCACGCTGCTGATGACCAACAAGAAGAGCCGCAAGATGGCGGGCAGCCTGGTCAAGTACGGCGCGCTGGCCGCGGTTGGCGGGCTTGCCTACAAGGCCTATTCCGACTGGCAGGCGGGCAAGTCGGCGGACACGACACAGGCGGAGGCCTCTGCCGCGGCGCCGTCCCCCCCGCCGGAGAATTCGACGTTCCTCGCCGGCGGCGCGCCCCAGGCCCAGAGCGACCTCAGCCTGGCGCTGCTGCGCGCGATGATCGCCGCGGCCAAGGCCGACGGCCATATCGATGCCGAAGAGCAGACGCGCATCTTCGGATTCCTCGACCAGGTCGATCTGGACACCGAAGCCAAGGCTTTCGTCATGGACGAGCTGCGCGCGCCGCTCGACGTCGACGCCGTCGCCAAGGCCGCCACGAGCCCGGAGATCGCCGCCGAACTCTACGCCGCCTCGCTGCTGATCATCGACGACCGGAACCCGGCCGAAAAGGGCTACCTGGCGATGCTCGCCGCCCGGCTGAAGCTCCCCGTCGATCTGGTCGCCCACCTTCACGCCTCGGTGGCGGGCGCCGCCGATCCGGCGCCTTCGGCGGGCTGACAGGCCCCATCGAAGCCCGGCGCCGCGCAGCAGCGACCCGGCGGGATCGACCGAACGGACCGGGACGGGCGGCCCCGGTCCGCCTGGCCGGGTTCCTGCGTCAGGCCGCCGCGCCGCGGTCCCAGCGCGGGAACGGATCGGCAAGCTCCTGCCAGGACGCGATCGCCATTTCGGTGGCGTCGGCGGCGCCCACCAGGCAGTCGTCGAGCCGGGCGCGAATGGCGGCCTCGTCCATGCCGGAACCGATCACGACGATTTCCTGGCGCCGGTCGCCATAGGCCGGGTGCCAGTTCGCGCCGATGTGGTCGAGCCAGACCGGGTCGTCCGGCCAGCGCGCTTTCGGCACGCTCGCCCACCAGAAGCCCATTGCCTCGGTCTGCACCAGCGCCCCCGCCTGGCTGAGCTCGCCGACCCAGTCGGGGCGGCTGGCGAGCCAGAAATGGCCCTTCGTCCGGATGACGCCGGGCCAGGCTTCGTTGACGAGACGATGGAACTTCGCCGGATCGAACGGTCGCCGCGCCCGGTACACGAAGTGCCGGATCCCGTACTCCTCGGTTTCCGGCGTATGCGCGCCGAACTCGTACAATTCCTTGAACCACAGCGGATGGGCCTGGGCCTGCTGGTAATCGAAGCGCCCGGTATCCAGCAGCCGGTCCAGCGGAACGCGGCTCCGGCTGGTTTCGATGAGGTCCGCATCCGGATTGAGGGAGCGGACGATCTTGCGGGCCGCGTCGATCTGCTCGGCGCTCGCCGCATCGATCTTGTTGAGGACGACCACGTCGGCGAACTCGATCTGATCGACGAGCAGGTTGACCAGCGGCCGGTCGTCGTCGGGGCCGAGGGACTCGCCGCGATCCTGCAGGAAGTCCGTCGACGCGTAGTCCCGCAGCAGGTTCACCGCGTCCACCACCGTCACCATCGTGTCCAGCCGCGCGACATCGCTGAGGCTGTTTCCCGCCGCGTCGCGAAAGTCGAACGTGGCGGCGACCGGAAGCGGTTCGGAGATGCCGGTGGACTCGATCAGCAGGTAGTCGAAGCGGCGTTCAGCGGCGAGGCGGCGAACCTCTTCGAGGAGGTCGTCGCGCAGCGTGCAGCAGATGCATCCGTTGGTCATCTCGACCAGCTTCTCGTCGGTGCGCGAGAGGTTGCCGCCGCCTTCGCGGACGAGATCGGCGTCGATGTTCACCTCGCTCATGTCGTTGACGATGACTGCCACCTTGCGGCCGTCGCGATTGTTGAGAACGTGATTGAGAAGGGTCGTCTTGCCGGCGCCGAGGAAGCCGGAGAGGACGGTGACGGGGAGACGTTCAGGCATGACAGGGCTCGATCCAGGGGTGAGGGGCGGCGGAACGCTTCGGTCGCCAACGATATGTTATGTTATAACATAACAATCTCGGCAGGCAACGCGCGGGCCGCTCGTCTCCTCTTGTCCCCCGCCCGTCCCGGTCGCCTTGGAGGCCGGCACGGACCCGGACGGCTGCCAGACTGACGCCCGCCCGAAGTCCTCACTGCAGTCAGCCCGACCCGGGACGAACCTCTTGCCCGCGCCCCGTCAGCCGCGCGGCCGGGTCTGCTGGACGCCCTGCCACAGCGCCGCGGAGCGCATGCCCGACTTGCAGAAGGCGAGGATCGGCTTCGGCAGTTCGGCGACCGCGTCCGCAAACGCCGCCACCTGGGCGGGGCCGGGGCTGCCGGAGACGGGGATGTAGCGGGCCTGCAGCCCGGCGGCCTCGGCCGCGGCGCGCACCGCCTCGAAGCTCGGCTGATCGGGCCCCTCGCCGTCCGGCCGGTTGACGATGAGCGCGCGGAAGCCGAGACGCTTCGCGTCTTCGATCTCGCTCGGCTGGAGCTGGCCGGAGATCGACAGGTCGTCACTGAGCTTCTTGGGAGTCATGGGGGCTTCCTGTTGGGTCGGGTGGATGGTGGCGCATGCGCGGCCGGGTGGCGGCGCTTTGCATCTGATCAGTCGAAATGATCGACGGGAAGCTTGAGGTAGGACCGGCCATCGCTTTCCGGCTCGGGCAGCCGGCCGCCCCGCAGGTTGACCTGCAACGCGGCGAGCATCCGGTCGGGCAACGCCAGCGTCCTGTCGCGGGCCTCGCGCACTGCGATCCAGTCCTCCCGCACCGTGCCGTCCTTCACATGGATGTTCGACGCCCGGTGCTCGGGCACCGTCGCTTCCCACCGGGGTTCGTCGCGCGCGTCCTTGCCGTAGTCGTGGCCGACGAACAGGCGCGTTTCGGGCGGCAGTGCGAGGATCGCCTGGAGCGAGTCCCACAACTGCGCCGCTGACCCGCCGGGGAAGTCGCAGCGCGACGTGCCCGCATCCGGATACATCAGCGTATCATGGACGAACGCCGCGTCTCCCACGACGTAGGTGACCGAGCCGAGCGTGTGACCGGGCGACAGCATCACGCGCCCGTCGAGATCGCCGATCGCGAACGTGTCTCCGTCGGCCCACAGCCGGTCGAAGTCGCGGGCGGGATGGAAGGTGTCGGGCAGGTTGTAGATGCCGGCCCACAGCTCCGCGATCTGCCGCACCCGCTCCCCGATCGCATTCGGCGCCCCGGTGCGCGCCTTCAGATGCGCCGATGCCATGAAGTGGTCGGCGTGCGGATGGGTATCGAGCACCCAGGCCACCGTCAGCCCTTCGCGGGCAACGAGATCCAGGACCTGATCCATGCTGTCGGTCCGCGTCGCGTAGGACTTCGGGCTGAAATTCCAGACCACGTCGATCACCGCGGCTTGTCGGCTGGACGGATCCGCGCAGACATACTGGATCGACCCGGTGTCCGGCTCGTAGAGCCCCCAGACGTCGGGGCTGCCGGGTCCGCGCGACGGCGAATGGCGGACGACGCGCTCCTTGAGCGACTCCGTCATGCGACCTCCTTTCGGTTCGGGAAGAAGAAGCTGGCGTTGCGCAACCGCACGCCGGCCGCGATGCCGACGAGCATCGCGGGAACGAAGACGAGGGTCCCGGGCGCCAGCAGCGGCAGCGCCACGATGGCAGGCCCGGGGCAGAGCCCGCCGATGCCCCAGCCGATGCCGAACAGCGCCGCGCCGGCGACCAGCCGGCCATCGATGAGGCGCGTCTCCGGCAGGTCGAATCGCTCCAGCAACAACGGGCCCTTGCGCCGGGCCACGCCGCGGTAGCCGACGAAGGTGACCACGACCGCTCCACCCATGACCAGGGCGAGGCTCGGGTCCCACCGTCCGAAGAGATCGAGGAAGCTCAGCACCTTCGCCGGATCGGCCATGCCCGAGACGAACAGCCCGACCCCGAAGACCATCCCGCCGACGAACCCCATCAGCCCACGCATCACATCGCTCCGATCACGTGCCGCAGCACGAACACGGTGGCGACGGCCGCTGCCATGAACACGCCGACCGACACGAACGAGCGGCGCGACAGCCGCGCGAGCCCGCAGACGCCGTGCCCCGACGTGCAACCGAAGCCCAGCGACGTGCCCAGCCCGACGAGCAACCCGGCCCCCGCCATCATCGGCAGGTTCGTCGAGACGGTCTGCGCAATGGGTCCTGAAACCGCCATCACCGCGATGGGCGCCGCCAGCAATCCGATCAGAAAGCCGATGCGCCAGCCCCTGTCGGACCACGGAACCGCGACCGGCCCCAGTGCCCGCGCGAGAATGCCGATGATGCCGGTGATCCGGCCGAAGAGGAGCATCGTGAGAACCGCGGAGAGCCCGATCAGAATGCCGCCGGCAAGCGCGGCCCACGGCGTGAACTCGGTGGCTGGTAAGGGCAACGGCGGTCTCCTCCACACCCGCCCGCAACCGAACGGTCGGAGCGGTTCCTCTCGATGGCGTGCCTGCCGGGCCTTGCGGGATTGGCCGTCCGGTCTCGGCAAAGTGCGGGAGGCCTTTATATTAGGAAGATCTAATCGAATGCAAATTTCCAGACGCGCATCGGGCTGCCCACGGTGGTCTCGGGGCCGTTCGCCGGCCTTGTCTCGGCGCCTGATAGGTGTCGACACCGGGCCTTTCGGGCGGCGGGTTCTGGCCAGCGGATGGCAGAGGCGCCGTACCGGAAATGCGCCAGGCGGCCGATTGGTTCGCCGCGCCGGCCTGCGGCGCGAGCCCTTGCCGGAGGGAGTGCTAGCACGACGCCCGAAAGCCCAGGGTATCCGGGATACTACGGACCACGACAACGTCCGGATGCAAGCCAGCCGCAAGTCTTGCTGCCTAGGATTTCCGTGCTGGTCCACTTTGGCATCGATAGCGGAGGCTTCATGCGCCTTCGAGGGTCCGTGCTCGATGGGGAACGCCTTTACCCACAACTAGCATCGGAAAGATCACCTATGACCAAAGAGTTCGACGCCGTTCTCTCTCAGCGCTTTTCCTTCATCGGATTCGACGACAAGGCCCGCGCGACGCTGCGCTCGATGAAGCCGGTCGTCGAGGCCGAGCTTCCGGCCATTCTCGAAAGCTTCTACGCCGACATCGCCCGGCAGCCCGAGGCGGATGCGACCTTCGCGGACGATGCAATGCGTCGGCATGCGCGCGAAAAGCAGTACGAGCACTGGCTGCGCATCGTCGATGCCACCTACGGCGACGATTACCTCAAGTCGGTCCGCCGCATCGGCGAGGCGCACGCGCGGCTCGGCCTGAAGCCCGCCTGGTATTTCGGCGGCTACGCGAAGCTGGTGAGCGGTCTCGTCCGCGCCGTCGCGACCCATGCGATGAAGCAGGGGGGCTTCGGCCACCGCGCCGCCCGCGCCACCGCGCTGGAAGAGAAGATCGACGTTCTCATCAAGGCGGCGATGCTCGACATGGATCTCTGCATCACCACCATCGAAGAGCGCGCCGCGGCGGACAAGGCAGCCGAGCGCGACCGCCTGGCGACGGCGTTCGAACGGGACATTGGCGGGATCGTCGAAACGCTCGCCGCCGCGTCCGAGGAACTTGCCGTGACGGCAAGGAACATGGCCAACCTGGCGGACCGCACCACCGGCCGCTCGTCGACGATGGCCGCCGCCGCCGAGCAGGTCTCGTCCGCCTCCTCCTCAGTGGCCCGGGCGGCCGGCGAGCTCACCCATTCGATCCGCGAGATCTCCGAGCGGGCCCAGGGCGCGGCGGCCACCTCGTCGGGCGTGTCGGAGGATGCGCGCGCGACCAGCGCGACGATGCAGCAGCTCGCCCAGGCGGCCGAGAAGATCGGCGAAATCGTCGGCCTGATCGATTCCGTGGCGGCCCAGACGAACCTCCTCGCCCTGAATGCCACCATCGAGGCGGCACGTGCGGGGGACGCCGGCAAAGGCTTTGCGGTAGTCGCCAGCGAGGTGAAGAGCCTCGCCACCCAGACGGCGCGGGCAACCGACGAGATTTCCAGCCAGATCGTCGCCATTCAGGAGGTGATGAAGACCGCCGTCGGCGCCATCGAGCGCGTCGGACGCTCGGTCGAGTCGGTCAATTCCGCCACCGCTTCGATCTCTGCCGCCGTGGAGGAGCAGAACGCGGCGACGAGCGAAATCAGCAGCCAGATCGACGACACGGCGCGCAGCGCGACCTCGGTGTCGAGCACGATCTCCGAGGTGCTGAGCGACGCGCGCGAGACCAGCGTGTCGGCCGAGGCCATGGTCAGCGCAGCGAACGAACTCAGCAAGCAGGCGGAAGGGCTCAGGACCGGCGTCGCGAGCTTCCTCAGCCGGATCCGCAGCGCCGCCTGATCGGACCCGCCGAAGTCGGGGCGACCCGGCCGCTGCACGAGCAGCCGGGTCGCCCCTCATGTTCTAGACGAACTGGACGGCGACCGAGCCGAGCGGGCCGAAGTCGGCGTGCAGCGTGTCGCCCTTCTCCGCCCACACGGGGCGCGTGAAGGAGCCCGACAGCATCAGGTGCCCGGGCTCGAGCGTCACGTCGAACGGGGCGAGCTTGTTGGCGAGCCAGGCGATCGCCATCGCCGGATGGCCGAGCACGCCGGCGGCGATGCCCGTCTCCTCGATCTCGGAGTTGCGGTAGAAGATCGCCCCGACCCAGCGCAGGTCGACCTCGTCGACCTTCACCGGGCGGCCGCCCAGCACGATGCCGGCGCCGGCGCCGTTGTCGGAGACCGTGTCGAAGATCTTGCGGGGGTTCTGGACGCGCGCGTCGATGATCTCGATCGACGGCACCACGTACTCGGTGGCGCGCAGCACGTCGACGAGACCGATGCCCGGACCCTTCAGCGGCTTGTCGAGGATGAACGTCAGCTCCGGCTCGACGCGCGGCACGCAGAAGTCCTCGTGGCGAACCTTGGCGCCGTCGCTCATCACCTGGTCGGAGAAGATGTAGCCGTAGTCGGGCTCATCGATCTGCGAGGACGCCTGCATCGCCTTCGAGGTGAGGCCGATCTTGTGGCCGACGATGGTCGACCCCTGCTTGACCTTGTCGTCGGCGAGCGCGGAGGAGATCGCGTAGGCATCGTCGATGGTGATGTGCGGGAACATCACCGACGGCTGGATCGCCTGCTTCTTGGTCCGGTGGGCCTCGCGGATGGCGTCGATCGCCTGGGCGCGTTCACTTTCGGTCAGCATCGGTTCGTCCGTTCTGTTTGTTGGCGTTACCCAGACATCGCTCAAAATATCGAGAATTTCCACCCACCGCGGATGGTTTCGCCCGGGCAGGCCCCTATCCGCGCAACCCTTCGGTTGCAAGCCGTTCCGATTGGCAGGGTGCGCCTAATTTATGGGCAGCCCATTTTCCCGCCACGCGGCCAAACCGCCCCTCTTCGCGGCCTAACGAACGGTTGCAGGCACAACGAGACTCGGAATCCGGCTTGGCACTCTAGTTGCAATGTTCCCTCTCGGATCGCTTTGGCGGACCGAACCATTTCCAAATCAAGGAGGGATCATGCTCGGCATCATTCGCAACACTGTGCGGCCGATCGCATTGGCCGCGTGCCTGGCCGGCGCGGCAATGGGAAGCGCTTCTGCCCAGGACGACACCATCAAGGTCGGCATCCTGCACTCGCTCTCGGGCACCATGGCGATCTCGGAGACGACGCTCAAAGACGTCATGCTGATGCTGATCGAGGAGCAGAACGCCAAGGGCGGTCTCCTCGGCAAGAAGCTCGAAGCCGTCGTCGTCGATCCCGCCTCGGACTGGCCGCTGTTCGCCGAGAAGGCCCGTCAGCTGATTTCCCAGGACAAGGTCGCCGCCGTGTTCGGCTGCTGGACGTCGGTGTCGCGCAAGTCGGTGCTGCCGGTGTTCGAGGAGCTCGACGGCATCCTCTTCTATCCGGTCCAGTACGAGGGTGAGGAATCCTCCCGCAACATCTTCTACACGGGTGCGGCCCCGAACCAGCAGGCGATCCCGGCCGTCGACTACCTGATGGACCAGGGCGTCGAGCGCTGGGTGCTCGCCGGCACCGACTACGTCTACCCGCGCACGACCAACAAGATCCTCGAGCAGTACCTCAAGGACAAGGGCGTCGCGCAGGAAGACATCATGATCAACTACACGCCGTTCGGGCACTCCGACTGGCAGTCGATCGTCTCCGAGATCAAGACCTTCGGTTCGACCGGCAAGAAGGCCGCTGTGGTCTCGACCATCAACGGCGACGCCAACGTGCCGTTCTACAAGGAGCTCGCCAACCAGGGCGTCGAGGCCACCGACATCCCGGTCGTCGCCTTCTCGGTGGGCGAGGAAGAACTCGCCGGCATCGACACCGCCCCGCTGGTGGGCCATCTCGCCGCGTGGAACTACTTCATGTCGGTCGACACGCCGGAGAACGACGACTTCATCGAGGCCTGGCACAAGTACATCGGCAACGACGACCGCGTGTCCAACGACCCGATGGAGGCCCACTACATCGGCTTCAACATGTGGGTGAAGGCGGTCGAGAAGGCCGGCACCACGGATCCCGACGCGGTCATCGACGCGATGATCGGCGTGGCCGTGCCCAACCTCACCGGCGGCTACTCGGCGATGATGCCGAACCACCACATCACCAAGCCGGTGCTGATCGGCGAAATCCAGGACGACGGCCAGTTCGGCGTCGTCTGGGAGACGGCCGGCCTGGTGCCGGGCGATGCCTGGTCCGACTATCTGCCGGATTCCAAGCCGCTGATCTCCGACTGGCGCGCGCCGATGTCGTGCGGAAACTTCAACACCGAGACGGGTCAGTGCGGCGGCGCCGCGAAATAACGACCTGCTGACGGTCGGCGCGGGGCTCCGGTTCCGCGCCGACGCGCCTCGTGAGCGCCTGATCGGGCGCATCCGGGCGCCGCGACCTCTTCCCGCAACGAGATCCACGGAAACGCCATGCTGGTTCGCCCGCCGGACGCAACTTCCCGGTCGCGAAGGCTCCTGATCGCGCTCGCGCGGCTGGTTCTGGTGCTGCTGCTCGCCGCCCCGATCGCCGCGAGCGCCCAGTCCGAGCCCGACGCGGAAGCGCTGCGTCCGCTGCTCTCCGGCCTCGACAACGGCCGCAACTACGACAAGACCGCCGACGGCATCCGTGCCATTGCGGCCACCGGAAACCCGGCCGCGGCGCCACTGCTGCGCGCCATGCGCGACGGCGCGCTGGAGGTTCGCAAGTCGGACGGTGCCGTCGTCATCGTGGAGAAGCGCGACGGCAAGGACGTCGCCGTCGATCCGCTGACCGGCGAGACCCTGGGCGAGGTCGGCCGGCGCGACACCAGCCGCATCTCCATCAACAACAACCTGCGCAACGTCATCGACGAGGTGGTGGCCGGCCTGACGCTCCGCTCGCCGGATCCGGCGGTGCGCAGGACGGCGGCCAGCGAGATGCTCGCCGGCGCCTCGCCGGACAACATCCCCCCGCTGCGTGCTGCCCTGGCGGACGAAACCGATGCCGGCGTGAAGGCCGAAATGGAGCGGGCGCTCGCCGCCTCGATCCTGCAGTCCGACGCCGACATCGCGGAAAAGAGCGCCGCGCTCGAAACCGTCGCGCATATGGGCAACCGCCAGGCGCTGCAGCTGCTCACTCAGGCGACCGCCAATCCGGAGCTGGCCGAGCGGGCGACGCGGCTGATCGCCGGCGTGGAACGCCAGCTCGCCTTCTGGCAGGTCGCCCAGAACGTCTGGTTCGGCATCTCGCTGGGATCCGTCCTGCTCCTCGCCGCCATCGGGCTGGCCATCACCTTCGGCGTGATGGGGGTCATCAACATGGCCCACGGCGAGATGGTGATGCTGGGCGCCTACACCACCTTCGTGGTGCAGGAGACCATCCGCATCCACTATCCCGGCCTGTTCGAGGCCTCGCTCGCCATTGCCCTGCCGCTCGCCTTCTGCGTCTCGGGCCTCGTCGGCATCCTGATCGAGCGCATCGTCATCCGCTGGCTCTACGGCCGGCCGCTGGAGACGCTGCTCGCCACCTGGGGCATCTCGCTGATCCTGCAGCAGGCGATCCGGGTCATCTTCGGCGCCTCCAACCGCCAGGTCGGCAACCCGGACTGGATGTCCGGCGCCTTCCAGCTCGGCGGCCTGTCGATCACCTATTCGCGCCTCTCCATCGTGATCTTCTCGCTGATCGTGTTCGGACTGCTGGTGCTGCTCCTGCAGCGCACCGCCTTCGGTCTGCAGATCCGCGCCGTCACCCAGAACCGCAAGATGGCCTCCACCATGGGCATCCGCACGCCCTGGACCGACGCGCTCACCTTCGGGCTGGGGTCGGGGGTGGCGGGCATCGCCGGCGTGGCGCTGTCGCAGATCGACAACGTCTCGCCGAACCTCGGCCAGGGCTACATCATCGACAGCTTCCTGGTCGTGGTGTTCGGCGGGGTGGGCAACCTGTGGGGCACCTTCGTCGGCGCCCTGTCGCTCGGCGTGCTCAACAAGTTCCTCGAGCCCTACGCCGGCGCGGTGCTGGGCAAGATCATCGTCCTCGTCCTGATCATCCTGTTCATCCAGAAGCGGCCGCGCGGACTGTTTCCGCAAAAGGGCCGGGCGGCGGAAGGCTGATGACCACAATCTCACCCGTTCTCCTGACGCGGTTCGCGCTCGGCGCGATCGCCATCCTGATCGTCGGCGCGCTGGCGGTCATCTACCTGAACCTGGCCCTGCCGGCCGGCCACGACTGGCACGTGCCGACCTACGTCATGAGCCTGATGGGCAAGTACCTGGCGTTCGCGCTGCTCGCCCTCTCGATCGACCTCGTCTGGGGCTTCGGCGGCATCCTGACGCTCGGCCACGGCGCCTTCTTCGCGCTCGGCGGCTACGCCATGGGCATGTACCTGATGCGGCAGATCGGCGACCGCGGCGTCTACGCCAACCCGCTGCTGCCGGACTTCATGGTGTTCCTGAACTGGGATTCCCTGCCCTGGTACTGGTTCGGCTTCGACATGTTCTGGTTCGCCGCGGCGATGGTGATCCTGGTGCCGGCGCTGCTCGCCTTCGTGTTCGGCTGGCTCGCCTTCCGCTCGCGCGTCACCGGCGTCTATCTCTCCATCATCACCCAGGCGATGACCTTCGCGCTGATGCTCGCCTTCTTCCGCAACGAGATGGGCTTCGGCGGCAACAACGGGCTGACCGACTTCAAGGACATCCTCGGCTACAGCATCCAGAGCCCGGAGACCCGGGCGGGGCTGTTCTTCGCCACCGCCGTCGCGGTGTCGCTGGGGCTCCTGCTCTGCATCTGGCTGGTGCGCTCGCGCTTCGGCCAGGCGCTCGTGGCGGTGCGCGACGCGGAGGCCCGCGCCCGCTTCATCGGCTACCGGGTGGAGCACTACAAGCTGATCGTCTGGACCCTGTCGGCGGCGATGGCCGGCGTCGCCGGGGCGCTCTACGTGCCGCAGGTCGGCATCATCAATCCCAGCGAATTCGCCCCCGGCAACTCCATCGAGGCGGTGATCTGGGTCGCCGTCGGCGGCCGCGGGACGCTGGTCGGCGCGGTAGTCGGCGCGATCCTCGTCAACTTCGGCAAGACCTACTTCACCGGCGCCTTCCCGGAGCTCTGGCTGTTCGTGCTCGGCTTCCTGTTCGTGGTGGTCACCGTGCTCTTGCCGCGCGGCATCATGGGGCCGTTCTTCGACCTGATCGACCGCCGCCGGGACCGCCGGCGCGCCGCGGAGCGCGGCCGCTCGGAGGCCCTGGCCTCGGCGGAACGGGAGGCCGGCATCGATCCCGACGAGACGGCCGTCGCCCACGGAGAACCCGCCCGATGAGCATGACCTCCTCGCTCCTCTATCTCGACGGCGTCACCGTTTCCTTCGACGGCTTCCGGGCGCTGAACAACCTGTCGCTCGTCCTGCAGGAGGGCGAGATGCGCGCGATCATCGGCCCGAACGGCGCCGGCAAGACGACGATGATGGACTGCATCACCGGCAAGACCCGCCCCGACCAGGGCACCATCCTGTTCGACGGCACGGTCGACCTGACCGAACTCGACGAGGCGGCCATCGCCAGCCAGGGCATCGGCCGCAAGTTCCAGAAGCCGACCGTCTTCGAGAACCACACCGTGCGCACCAACATCGCGCTGGCGCTGAACGAAAGCCGCTCGCCGTTCCATCTCCTCGTCGCCCGCCTGTCGTCCGGCCAGAACACCCGCATCGACGAGGTGCTGGACACCATCCGGCTCGGCCACCTGCAGACGGAAACGGCGGCGAACCTCTCGCACGGCCAGAAGCAGTGGCTGGAGATCGGCATGCTGCTCGCCCAGGATCCGCGCCTTCTGCTGGTCGACGAGCCGGTGGCCGGCATGACGGATTCGGAGACGGCGGAAACCGCCAAGCTGCTGGTGGAGATCGCCCGCAACCACACCGTCATCGTCGTCGAGCACGACATGGCGTTCGTCCGCGATCTCGACGTCAAGGTCACGGTGCTGCACGAGGGCTCGGTGCTCGCCGAAGGCGCGCTCGACCACGTCAGCGCCGACCAGCGCGTCATCGACGTTTATCTGGGGCGCTGATCATGCTCGAAGTCCGCGACATCCACCTGCACTACGGCGCCGCCCAGGCGCTGCGCGGCGTCAGCCTCGCCGTCCGGCCGGGCCAGGTCACCTGCCTGATGGGCCGCAACGGCGTCGGCAAGACGTCGCTGCTGCGCGCCGTCATGGGCCTGCATCCGGTCTCGAAGGGCGAGATCCTCTGGCGGGACAGGCCGCTCGGCTCCAGCCCGCCGTTCGAACGGGCCCGGAGGGGCATCGCCATGGTGCCGCAGGGACGCGAGATCTTCCCGCTGCTCACCGTCGGCGAGAACCTGCAGACGGGCTTCGCCGGGCTGCCGGCCGCCGACCGCCACGTGCCGGACGACGTGTTCGAGCTGTTTCCGATCCTGGCGCAGATGATGCACCGGCGCGGCGGCGACCTCTCCGGCGGCCAGCAGCAGCAGCTCGCCATCGGCCGCGCCATGGTGCGCCGGCCGAAGCTGCTGCTCCTCGACGAGCCGACCGAGGGCATCCAGCCGTCGATCATCATCCAGATCGGCAACGCCATCGACTATCTGCGCAAGCGCGGCGACATGGCGATCCTGCTGGTCGAGCAGTATTTCGAGTTCGCCCGCGACCTCGCCGACACCTTCGCGGTGATGGAGCGCGGCGAGATCGTCATGGCCGGCGAGCGCTCGGAGATGGACGAGGACCGCATCCGCGCCAACATGAGCGTGTGAGCTCGCAGCCCGGCTTGTGTTCGCCTGCGAATTTCTGTCGCATCTGAACCCGCTATAATGATGTTTCAAACATCATGATCGAGTGCTAGAGCCTGCATTCAGCATTCTGAAGCAGGCACTCCGTGATCACCTCCGCCCAGCTCCGCGCCGCCCGCGCCCTCCTCGGCATCGACCAGAAGACGCTCGCCGAGCGGTCCGGCGTGTCGGTGCCCACCATCCAGCGGATGGAGGCGAGCCAGGGCAACGTGCGCGGGGTGGTGGAGAGCCTCACCCGGGTGATCGAGGCCCTGGAGGCCTCCGGCATCGAGCTGATCGGCGACAACGCCCAGAGCCTGTCCGGGGGGCGCGGCATCCGCCTGCGCGAGCCCGCGCCGCCGCGCACCTGACGACCGGCGCGCGGGGCCGAGCGGCCCGGCGCGCACCGCACGCATCCTCCGCGCGCCGCCGCTGCGGCGCCTCGAACCCGGGACTCCTCGGTTCCATGACCCAGCTGACGGCCCACTCCGACGCCCCGAGCTTTGCCGACCTGTTCACGCCCAAGCTGATCACCGTCCTGCGCGAGGGCTACGGCCTGGCGCAGCTCAGGGCGGATGCGGTGGCGGGGCTCACGGTGGCCATCGTCGCGCTGCCGCTGTCCATGGCGATCGCCATCGCCTCCGGCGCGTCGCCCGCCCAGGGCCTCTACACCGCGATCGTCGGCGGCTTCTTCGTGTCGCTGTTGGGCGGCAGCCGCTTCCAGATCGGCGGGCCGGCGGGCGCCTTCATCGTGCTGGTCGCGGCGACGGTGCAGGCGCACGGCATCGAGGGCCTGTTCCTGGCCACCATCCTGTCGGGCTTCATCCTCGCCGCCATCGGCCTGTTGCGGCTGGGCACCTACATCAAGTTCATTCCCTATCCGGTGACCGTCGGCTTCACCGCCGGCATCGCCATCATCATCTTCGCCAGCCAGCTCCGCGAGCTGTTCGGGCTGACGCTCGCCGGCGACGAGCCGGGTCCGCTCCTCGACAAGCTGCCCGTTCTGTGGGCGGCGGTGCCGACGGCCGACCCCGCGACCGTCGGGCTGGCGTTCGCCACCATCGCCATCATCGTCGGCCTGAAGCGCCTGCGCCCGCACTGGCCGGGACTGCTGATCGCGGTCGCCGCCGCGACGGTCGCCACCGCCGCGCTCGGCCTGCCGGTCGCCACCATCGGCTCCAAGTTCGGCGGCATCCCGGGCTACCTGCCGGCCCCGGCGCTGCCGGACATATCGATGGACAAGGTGCTCGCCGTGCTGCCGAGCGCGATTTCCTTCGCGCTGCTGGGCTCCATCGAATCGCTGCTGTCGGCGGTCGTCGCCGACGGCATGACCGGCCGCCGCCACCGCTCCAACTGCGAGCTGGTCGCCCAGGGCGTCGCCAACGTCGCCTCGGGCATCTTCGGCGGCATCTGCGTCACCGGCACCATCGCCCGCACCGCCACCAACGTGCGCTCCGGCGCCCACGGCCCGGTCGCCGGCATCCTGCACTCGGCGTTTCTTCTCCTGTTCATCCTGGTGGCGGCGCCGGTGGCGAGCTTCATCCCGCTGGCGAGCCTCGCCGGCGTGCTCGCCGTGGTCGCCTGGAACATGATCGAGAAGCACGCCTTCGCCACGCTGCTGCGCACGTCGCGCGGCGACGCGGTGGTGCTGCTCGCCACCTTCCTGCTGACCATCTTCCGCGACCTGACCGAGGGCATCGTGGTAGGCTTCGCCATCGGCTCGGTGCTGTTCATCCACCGCATGTCGAAAACCACGGCCATCGAGACCGAACGGCCACTGGTGGCCGAGGATCGCGCCGACGACGCCAACGGCGACCGCCGCCCCTACGACGACAACGGCGGCGACCGGGACGTCATGGTCTACCGGATCTCCGGCGCCTTCTTCTTCGGCGCCGCCGCATCCATCGGCTCGGTGCTCGACCGGATCGCCGACACCCACCGCGCGCTGATCATCGACTTCCACGCCGTGCCGTTCCTGGATTCCACCGCCGCCAACACCATCGGCGGCATGGTCGCCAAGGCGCAGCGGCGCGGCGTGACCGTCGTGCTGACCGGCACGACCCACGAGGAGCGGCACGTGCTGTTCGCCCACGGCGTCAAGCCGCCGCTCGTCTCCTACGAGAAGTCGGTGGCCGAGGCGCGCGCCAAGGCGCATGCCCTGCTGGCCGCCGAGTAGGGCGCAAGTCGGACCCGACGGCGGGACCGCCCGACCGACAGCACCGGACCTGCACCGCAATGCACCATCCGGGGGGCGTCGGGCACCACCGATCGGCGCAGGATGGGCGGTGATCCGCCGTCCAGCCCGAGAGTGCCCGATGCCCATTCTCCACATCGTTCCGCTTCCCGTGCCCACGCGACTGGCTGCGCTGCGCGCGCTGGCTGCCGTTGCCGGCTGCCTGTTCGCCTCGGCCGCCTGCGCCCAGTGGGAGATCGAGGACGACCTGACCGCCTGCGAAAACGATCCCCGCTACCGGGTCGGAGGCGCGGCGATCGGCGAATGTCTCGACGAGACGCGCAAATCCGTCGACCGGGAGATCGCCGCCTTCGCCGCGCGCGAGGCCAGGCGCTTCTGCGCGGCCGAGGACGCGGAAGCCGTGCGCGGCGCGCAGCGGGACTGGCTCGCCTACCGGCAGGCCCACTGCGCCGTCGTCGCCCGTTCTCCCGGCAACACCGTCTCCTATGTCAGCGGCACCGTCTGCAACCTGCTGCTGGCGCGCCAGCGGCTCGATGGTCTCCGGCTCATGGAGGCCTATGCCCGGCCGCTCTGCCAGTCCTTCCGCCTCGTCGACAGCGCCAGCCGCAAGGGGGAACAGACCGGCGCGGCCGTGGAGATCCCGCGGAGCGGCCTGGAATGGCTGATCGACGGCGGCATGGGCGAGGAGACGCTGGTCGTCCGCGAGACCGAAGGCCGGCGGCGCGTCCTCTCCGAGACGGACCTGTCCGGCTGCTTCTTCTGCTCTGGGCCCGAGGACAATTGCGACGCCGACGGTGTCTACGTGATGGCCGATCCCGAGATACCCACCCGCCCGCGGCTCTTCGCGGTCTGCCATTCCGGCGCCCACTCCCAGAGCCTGCGGCTCATCGATCCCGTCGCCTTCGGATCGGACGTCGCCTTCGCCGCGGTGGGCGCCTACTTTCTCGAATGGTCGGTCGTGGACGGCCAGCTGCGCGTCTTCCTCGACGGCGAGACGACGCCGTCGCACGTCTATCCGCCGGAGCCGAACTGAGGATGCGGTGAGAAGGGCACGCGCCGCGTACCCGCACTATCCCTGGGCGCCGGTCCAGGCGAGCGCCCGCGCGAGCGCCGCGCCGGCATCCTCGGTGTAGCAGCGGCCGTGGGCGAGGATCACCCGCTCCGGCCGCCAGCCGATCATGGTCTCGGCCGCCGCGCGGACCTCCGTCTTGCGGGCCAGGAAGGTCAGGCGCAGGTCGCGCGGGGTGCTGCCGTCCGGATCGAGCACCCCGCCCAGCCCCATGACGGTCTCCGACAGGAGGCCGTGCACGTGATCGGCCTCGAAGTTCTCGATCAGGTCGGTGAGGATCAGCGTGCGGCTTTGGCGGTGGAAGAAGTCGGCCTCGGTCATGAAGCTGCCGGAAACGAGCACCTGGTCGATCTCGCCCGCCCAGCCCGCGTCCGGGGCCGGCTGCAGCTCGGCATCGACGCGGAAGCCGCCCTCCCGCGCCTTGTCCGCGACCTTCGGGGCGGCATGGGTCGCCGCGTCGGGGAACGCGGCCTGCCATGCGCCCAGGTGGACCCAGTGCAGCCGGTTGGGCGCCACCAGGAAGGCGACCGTCCCGAGGTCGTCGACCGCGGCACGCAGGTCATCGGTGAGCTCGGTCGGCGAGTGCACCCACAGCCGGCCGCCGGCGAGCCGGACGATGGTCATCCGGGTGGAAAACGGCAGCGACGTCGGGCCGTAGCGCCTGCGCACGACCGGACCGTCGACGATCCAGATGTCGTCTCCGAACGGCTTCGGCACATTGAGCGGCGGATAGGGATCGACCCGGAACACGGGCGCCTCCATCGGTTGCGGCGGTCGCCTCCCGGCTTCGGACCCACGGAGGGACGGGCTGGACGCCCGGCCGGGGGATCGGCGACAGTGCCTGACCCGCCACCTAATGCCGCCATCCGCCCGGAGACAAGCCGCCGATGCCAGCCGACGACGCTTCGCCGCAGACGCGGTCCGAACCGGGCCACCGCGACGCCTACCGGGCGTTCCGCACCATCCAGACGCGCTGGATGGACAACGACATCTACGGCCACATGAACAACGTCGTGCACTACTCGCTGTTCGACACGGCGGTGAACGGCTGGCTGGTCGAGGCCGGCGTTCTCGACCTGAAGGCGGGCGCGCAGGTCGGCCTCGTGGTGGAGACGGGCTGCCGCTATTTCGCGGAGATGGCGTTCCCCGACGTGGTCAGCGCCGGGCTGCGGGTGGCTCGGATGGGCAGCTCGTCGGTGCGCTACGAGGTGGGTCTCTTCCGCAACGACGCCGTCCAGGCGGCCGCCGAAGGCTTCTTCGTCCACGTCTATGTCGACCGCGCGACGCGCCGCCCCGCGCCGCTTTCACCGGCGCTGCGCGAGGCGCTGTCGGCGCTCGCCGCCTGATGCGTCGCCACGACGGCGCGACCGGCTCACCGCCCGGAAACGCGACGAACCAGAGACCTGGCCCCGTTTCGTGACCGCGGGGAAGGCGGAACGGGCCTCAGCCGCCCACCGGCGCCGCCTTGGTGTCGAGCTTCGGTACCGCCTTGTCGGATGCCGCCTCGGCCTCGATGCCGCTCCAATTCTTCTGGGCGGTCGCGATGTTGCCGGGAATGTCCTCCTCCCAGAACGTCACCACGTTCGGCGTGATGTTGAGATAGAGCCGGCCGTCGACGATCCGCCAGAGGTTCGGATTGCCCGGCACCTTGCCGCCCTTGGCGACGCCGTAGGCGCAATGGCCGTCATAGGCGGGGGCATACTTTTCGGGATTGGCGAGGAAGGCATCGCGGTTCGCCGCGCTGGCGAACGCGAAGGTGGCGCCGTTGTAGGAGGCGGTGATGTCCTTCCGTCCGGGCACCGCGGCCGGCTGCGGCGTGCCCGGCGGGACCTGGGGCAGGTCGAAATAGGCGACGACGTCATAGCCCGACGCGGCGAACCCGGTCGTGTCGACATACTGCTCGCCCGCCAGCGCCGCGCTCGAGAGCCCGATCGCCACAAGCGGTCCGAGTATCACGTGTCCGATGCGCATGGTGTCCCCCTGCAGACCCTGCCGGGCGCGGCGGTGCGCCTGCCGCCCGATCCGGCGATGCCGCAATCCTGCCGCGCGCCGCGGCCGCCGTGAAATGACGATCTCTCAAGAGACCGTGTGGGGTCCGCGACGCATCGGTGATTGGCCCTGCTGCGGGCGCCTGCGCGGCGGCCCCCGGCTTGCGGCAAGCGCCGAACGACGATAACTCCAGACGGAACCGGATCGATTTTTCGGGGATCGAACGGCTTGCCGTTCGCGTTCCCCTCCCGCTGGCGCAATTCTTGCGCTGTCTCGGGGTGGCGTGGCCACCTCTTGGCGAGCGCGCCGATACGCAAGGACGGACCTCATGCTCAAAGCCATCCGCGAGTGGCTGCAGTTCGAAGACACGACCGATAGCGACCGGGTTTTCGGTCCCGACGACCATCGGATCGCGGTGGCCGCGCTGCTCGCCCACCTGGTGGCGATCGACGGCGAGATCACCGCCGACGAGCGGCGCGTGTTGCGCGAAGTTCTGGCCGAGCATTATGATTTGACGGCGGAGGACACCGAAGCCTTGGTCAAGCTGGCCAAGGAGCGCGACGAGGAGGCGGTGGATCTCTACGGCTTCACCTCCGTGCTGAAGCGCGTCCTCGACGAAGACGGCCGCAAGCAGGTCGTCGAGATGATGTGGGAAATGGGATTTGCCGACGGCCGGATCTCCGAGTTCGAGGACAACACGGTCTGGCGCGTGGCCGAGCTGCTCGGCGTCTCGTCCCGCGAGCGGATCGAGATCAAGAAGCGTGTCGAGGGACGCCGCGAACCGGGGAGCGACGACGGAGCTGCGTCCTGACGGGCGCACGTCGCCGTCCAGCCTCGGCCGCGCACCGGCCCCACGCCTCGGACCCTCGGTTTTCTGGAGATCGATGAGCCGATGACCATACCGTTGCCGAGACTGGCCGAGCCGGCCGGCAAGATCCTGATCGTGCTGCATCAGGCGCAATCGACGCCCGGGCGGGTCGGGCAGATGCTGTGCCAGCGCGGCTACCGGCTCGACATGCGCCGGCCGGCGCTCGGCGAGCGGCTTCCCGAAACGCTGGCCGACCATGCCGGCTGCGTCATCTTCGGCGGGCCGATGAGCTCCAACGACACCGATGCCTTCGTGAAGCAGGAGATCGACTTCATCGACGTGGTCCTGCGCGAATCGGTGCCGTTCCTCGGCATCTGCCTCGGCGCCCAGATGCTCTGTCGCGCCATCGGCGGCCAGGTGGGCTTTCACCAGGATAGCCTCGTCGAGATCGGCTACTACGACCTCAACCCAACCCCCGCCGGCGAGGTCATGATGGAGTGGCCGCGCAAGGTCTATCAGTGGCACCGCGAAGGGATGACCGTCCCCGGTTCCGGCGCCACGCTGCTGGCGACCGGCGAGCATTTCGAACACCAGGCCTTCCGGGTCGGCGACAACGCCTACGGCATCCAGTTCCACCCGGAGCTGACGCTTGCGATGATGCACCGCTGGACCACCCGGGCGTCGGCCCGCATGCAGCTGCCGGGGGCCCGCCAGCGGCGCGACCATTTCGCCGGCCGGCCCGTCTTCGATCCGGCCGTCAGGACCTGGCTCTCGAGCTTTCTCGACCAGTGGCTCGCGGAGGAGCGGGCTCCCATGCCGCAAGCCGTCTCGGCTGCCTCCGGCTGATCGGGCCCACCGGCCGGCGGCCTCAATTGCCCGGACGCGACCGTCGATAGTCCTCCAGCGCGGCGCGTTCCTGGTCGCGCAGCTCGCCGATCAGCGCCCGCGCCGCATCCGGCGGCAGGCCGAGGCCGCGCAGCATCACCTCGCCCAGCTGCAGGGACGCCTCCACCGTCTCCGGAATCACCTCGTCGGCCCCCAGCGCGAACAGCCGTTCGGCGTGGGCGCGGTCGCGGGCGCGCGCGATGATCGTCACCTTGTGGCCGTCGCGGCGGACCGCCCGCACGATGTTCTCCGCCGCCACCGGATCGTCCATCGTCACGATGACCGCCGACGCCGTCTCGATGCCGGCGCGCTTGAGGACGTCGACCCGGCTGGTGTCGCCGAAATAGACCGGCACGCCGGCCCGCCGGAGCGAGGCGACCGACGGGCCGTTCACGTCGAGGGCGATGTAGGCCGCCTTCTGATGATCGAGGATTTCGCCCAGAAGCCGTCCGACGCGGCCGAACCCGGCGATGATCACGTGGTCGGCGACGTCCGGCCGGGTGTCGAGGCGGCCGACGTGCGCCTTGAGGTCGCGCGCCTCGAGGCGCTTGCCGAGGGCTTCGGCGAACGGCACCAGCACCGGGGTGATCGCCATGGTGGCGCCGGCGACCACGACCAGCAGCGCCGAGATGTCGCCCGGGATCACGCCGAGCGCCGTTGCCGCCCCCAGGCCGACGAGCGCGAACTCGCCGACCTGCCCCAGCAGCAGGCCGGTCTCCACCGCGATCGCCGCCGGCTGGCGGACCGCCAGCGCGATGCCCATCACGAGGACCGCCTTGAGGACGAACACGCCGACGATCAGCGCCGCGATGAGCAGCGGCTGGCCGGCGACGAAGGCCGGGTCGATCGACATGCCGACCGAGACGAAGAACAGGCCGAGGAACAGCCCCTTGAAGGGCTCGATGTCCGCCTCGATCTGGTGGCGGAACTCGGTGTCGGAGAAGACGAGGCCGGCCAGGAACGCGCCGAGCGCCATCGACAGGCCGGCGAACGAGGTGGCCGCCGCCGTGCCGAGAATGATCAGCAGCGCGGCCGCGGTGAACACCTCGCGGTTGCGGCGCGCGCCCACGAAGCGGAGGAACGGCCGCACCACGATCCGGCCGGCGACCAGGATGACGCCGATGGCGACGGCAGCCTCGACGAGGGCGAGCAACAGATCGCCGACGAGGCCGTCCGCGTCGCCGTTTCCGAAGGCGCCGATCACGAACAGGATCGGCACGACGGCGAGATCCTGGAACAGCAGCACCGAAAACGCCGCCCGGCCGGGCGGCGAGGCGAGGCGGCGGCGCTCCACCAGGAGCTCGGTGACGATCGCCGTGGACGACAGCGCGAGGCAGCACCCGACGACGATCGCCGCGGGTCCATCGAGACCGAGTTGGCGCCCGATCGCCCAGATCACCGCCCCGGTGACGATCACCTGCAGCGCGCCGAACCCGAAGACCATGCGCCGCATCGCCCACAGCCGCTGCAGCGACAGCTCCAGCCCGATCATGAACAGCAGGAACACCACGCCGAGTTCGGCCAGATGCGACACCCCGTCGACGTCGGGGATGGTGGCGAACCCGAGCCAGGGCCAGTCGCCGGCGAACCGGGCGATGCCGTAGGGACCGATCAGGATGCCGGCGATGAGGAAGCCGAGGATCGGGCTCACCCTGAGCCGCTGGAACAGCGGAACCACGACGCCGGCCGTCACCAGGAATATGACGACCTCCCGCAGGAACGGGATCTCGCTGCCGTGCTCCATTCGTCCTTCGCCTCCGCCAGTCGCGTCGTCCGCGCGTCGGGTCAGTAGCGATCGCCGTAGCAATCGCCGCGCCAGCGTCGCCCCGACGCGGACGATGAATCGCATACGTTCGCGACGAAGGCGTATCCCAACAGGGCTGCTCCGCACAGGCGGTTGTCGGGCTGCCGCCGATCCGCTAATGCTGGCGCCAACGCATGCCGCACTGCCGCAGATGTCGGCGCGGTGGCATCCGCCGGCCGGCAGCGGCCACTTACCGCCCGTGTCGGACCGGATGTCCGAGGTTGCAAGGTGACGGCCGAGGGCCGATGCAGGCGCTCCAGTACTTTCGTCCCAGCCTTTATATCGCGAGCTTCTTCGCCCTTCACGTCGCCGTTGCGATGCTGATTCCGGCGTTCGTCGACATCGCGGACGGCAACAAGGACTGGGTGGTGTTCATGGGGTCGAGCATCGGCGTGTTCGCCGTCTCGCTCCTCGGCATCGTCGCGATGCGGCAGCCCCTGCCCAAGTTCTCGCCGCGCTTCGGCTTCCTGCTGACGACCCTCCTGTGGCTGGTCACCGCCGTGGTCGGCGCCATTCCATTCTGGCTTTCGCCCTACGGCATCTCGCCGGCGGAAGGCTTCTTCGAATCCATGTCGGGTCTGACCACCACCGGCTCGACCATTCTGACCGGCCTCGACAACCTGCCCCGGGGAATCCTCATCTGGCGGTCGATGCTGCAATGGCTCGGCGGCATCGGCATCGTGGCGATCGGGCTGTTCCTGTTTCCGTTCCTCAGAATCGGCGGCATGCAGTTCTTCCGCACCGAATCCTCGGACCGCTCGGAAAAGGCGGTGCCGCGCATGGTCAACCTGACGGCTGCGCTGATGGCGTTCTACGCGGTCCTGACCGCCGCCTGCGCGCTGGTCTACGCAGCGCTCGGGATGGACCTCTTCGACGCGATCAACCACGCGATGACCACCGTCTCGACGGGCGGATTTTCGACCCACGACGCCTCGTTCGGCTACTTCGGCGACAACCTCGGCCTGATCTGGGCGGCGGTTCTCTTCATGCTCGCCGGCGCCCTGCCGTTCGTTCTCTACGTGGAGTTCGTGCTGCGCGGGCGGCTGTCGCTGTTTCGCGACGTGCAGGTTCGCGTCTACGTCATCGCGATCGCCATCGTCTCGGCGCTGCTCGCCATCTGGGTGTACCTGAACTCCAACCTCGACTTCTTCCAGTCGCTGTCGCGATCGGCCTTCAACGTCGTCTCGATCGTCACCACGACCGGCTTCGCCTCGGAGGACTACAGCCTCTGGGGCACCTTCGCCGTCGGCCTGTTCTTTCTGCTCACCTTCATCGGCGGCTGCTCCGGATCGACCTCGGGCGGCATCAAGATCTACCGCCTGGTCATCATCTGGCTGGCGTTCAGGCGCGCGCTCGCCCGGCTGGTCTATCCGAACGCGGTCATCCCGCTGCGCTACGGCGAGCGCCACATCGACCAGGACGTGTTTGAGTCCGTCGTGACGTTTCTGGTGGCATTCTTCGGGATCTACGGGGTGATGACGCTCGTCCTGTGCGGCCTCGGGGTCGACTTCCTGACCGCCCTCACCGGCGTCGTCACCGCCATGTCGAACGTCGGGCCGGGCCTCGGCAACGTCATCGGCCCGGCCGGCAACTTCCGGCCTCTGGGCGAGGCGGAAACGTGGATCCTCGCCTTCATGATGCTCATCGGCCGACTGGAGATCATGACGGCGATCGTCCTGCTGTCGCCGGCGTTCTGGCGGGACTGACCCAGCCAGCCCCGCCCGGGCCGCGCCGTCCGGCATCGGCCCGTTGCCCTTCGCCTCAGCTGGCGTGGACGATCTTCTCGATCTCGGAGACGGGGTGGTGGGTGAGGTCCTTGGCCAGTTCGCCGATCACGCAGGCGCCGACTTCCTTGTGCAGGGCCTCCCGCATCTCGCCAAGGACCTTCGGGGCGGCGACCAGGATCAGCTTGGTGTGCGGCCGCTTCTGGACGAGCTTGTACAGCCGCTCCGCCAGATGGTGGGCAAAGCGCTCCTTCTCCAGTTCGTGCCAGTCCGTATCGGCGACCGCGCTGCGGCCGGGACCGGCGTCGTTGAACCGGCCCGGCTTGTCGGTTCCCTGTTCCCGGGTCGGAGGATTGTCGATTTCCTCCTGATCGAAGACCTTCAGGTCGATCAGCCCGTCATCTCCCGCGTTGCGCAGGAAAAGCGCGCGCGAACCATCCGCCACCACGATGTTCGTGTCGTGCGGGACCTTCATGGGAAACTCTCCTTGGTTCATCGCCGCCCGGTCTCTTGGGGCAGGGCGGCCGATCCAGTTCACGTGATGCGCGACCGAGACCGGCGCAAGAGGGGCCGGTCCCGCGGCCCGGGCCCGGCTCGTCGGCGATGGCGCGAGCGCCCGCTCCGATGCCCGATCGATTGACGGCAGCCTCCCGGCGGAGGCCGGTGTTCGGACGGGCCGTCCCTGCGCCGTTGCATAAGCGTGCTCGGTCGGCGGAACGCGTCTCGCGTCAAAGCGGCCGCTCCGCAGCGGAATACTTTCGAATTATTCCAGTAAAAGACTGGGTTCATTTGTCTTTTCTTGCCGCCACCGCCTCGCTATGAAGCGCACTGCGTCTCTGCCATGGCCGTCGGCGACCCTGCGGACGGCTGGGGCCCGCACGCTCGACCGGCTGTCGGTCGGCGGGGCGCATCTTTGCTGCGGCATGCTCCTGTGCCGGACCGTTCCACGTGGCCGGGCCCTGCCTTCCAGATCAGCATGGTTGGCCTGAAACCGCGGGGACGCGGGGATACAAGATGACGGAACTCGCCCACACCGACGCCGCCGCCATCGCCTGGCCGCGGGAGGTCTCCGCCCCGCGCCGGCGGTTCGGATGGCTCGCCTGGCTGGCGCTGGCGGTGTCGGTGGTGCTTCTGTCGCCGCTGGTGGCCGTGGTGGCGGCGGCATTCGGGACGGACAAGGGCACGTGGGCGCATCTCGGCTCGACGGTGCTGCCCACCTACATCGAGAACACCATCCTCCTGGTGATCGCCGTCACGGCCGGCGTGTTCGTGACCGGCACGGGGACGGCATGGCTCGTCACCATGTGCCGGTTCCCGGGCAAGCGCCTTCTCGAGTGGGCACTGATCCTGCCGTTCGCGGCACCGGCCTATGTCATCGCCTACGCCTACACCGACTTCCTGCAGCACCCGGGGCCGGTGCAGACGTGGCTGCGGGCCGTCACCGGCTGGGGGCCGCGCGACTACTGGTTTCCGGAGATCCGCTCGCTGGAAGGCGCCGCGCTGATGTTCACGCTGGTGCTTTACCCCTATGTCTACCTGCTCGCCCGCGCGGCGTTCCTGCAGCAGTCGGCCTGCACGCTCGAGGTCGCCCGGACCCTCGGCGGGGGTCCGTGGACAGCCTTCGTCAAGGTCGCCCTGCCGATGGCCCGCCCGGCGATCGCGGTCGGCGTGTCGCTGGCGCTGATGGAAACGCTCGCCGACTTCGGCACCGTCGCCCATTTCGGCGTCCAGACCTTCACCACCGGCATCTACCGGGCCTGGTTCTCGCTCGGCGACCGGGTGGCGGCGGCGCAGCTCGCCCTGAACCTCGTCGGCGTCGTCTTCCTGCTGCTGCTGGCCGAGCGCCTGCAGCGCGGCCGGCGGGGGTTCGATTCCGGCCGCCGCTTCGACACCCTGCCGGAATATCGCCTCACGGGGGCCCGCGCCTGGCTTGCCACCACCGCCTGCACCCTGCCGATCGTGCTGGGCTTCCTGCTGCCGATGGTCATTCTCGGCCGGCTGACCTACCTGAATGCCCACGCGCTGTTCGGCGAGCGCTATGTGCGCCTGATCCTGAATTCGTTCACCCTGGCCGGCTGCGGGGCGCTGGCGACCGTCTTCATCGGGCTGATCCTCGCCTACGCCGCGCGCAGCCGCCCGGGAATGCTCACCACCTTCGCCAACCGGCTGGTATCCCTCGGCTACGCCATGCCGGGCTCCATCATCGCGGTCGGGCTGCTGATCCCGCTCACGACGTTCGACAACGCGCTCGACGCGTGGACGCGCGCGACGTTCGGCATCTCCACCGGGCTGATCCTGACGGGCACGATCGCGGCGCTGGTGTTCGCCTACATGGCGCGCTTCATGGCGGTGGCGCTGAACACGCTGGAGGCCAGCCTCGGCAAGATCACGCCGTCGATCGACGAGGCCGCCCGCACGCTGGGCGCCGGGCCGGGCCGTCTCCTGGTCCGGATCCACCTGCCTTTGATTTCCGGCGGACTGCTGACGGCGGCGCTGATCGTGTTCGTCGACATCATGAAGGAACTGCCCGCCACCCTGATCATGCGGCCGTTCAACTTCGACACGCTGGCGATCCAGGCCTACCGGCTCGCCTCCGACGAGCGGCTCGCCGAGGCCTCCACCCCGTCGCTGGTGATCATGGCGGTCGGCCTCGTCCCGGTGATCCTGCTGTCCCGCCAGATCACCAAAGCGCGGCCGGGGGCGCATCGCTGAGGCATCGGCGCCGAAAACGGCGCCGGTTTTCGGGGATCCATCCGATGCTTGGACAAGCCGCGCACGCGCTGTTCCGATGCCACCGGCAACGGCGCCCGAAAAGCGCAGAAGCGCGCACCCGAACGCACGCATAGCGCAGGGGACCGCGCGCACGCGATGCCGACAGTGCGCACCGGCTTCCGGCGGGCGTTCCGCGCTGTAGTATGCGGGTCGATCGTCGAGACGGCCACACGGGGAACCCTGCCAGGATGGACAGTACCGGACCTTCCGAGGGGTCCGCCGTTGCGCGGCAACTGGGGCAGGCGCTGCTTCTCGTCGCGCTCGCGGGCTTCGTCGACGCCATCGGCTATCTGGCGCTCAGCGGCCTCTTCGTCTCGTTCATGAGCGGCAACAGCACCCAGTTCGCGGCGTCGCTGGCGAGCGGCGATACGGCCGCGGCGGTCAGCGCCGCCCTGCTGATCGTGCTCTTCCTCGCCGGGGTGGCGAGCGGAGCCCTGCTCGTGGAAATCGGGCCGCGCTTCGCGAGCGCCGGCATTCTGGCCGGAGAATCGGTGCTGATCTGTGCCGTGGTGGTCACCGCCCGGGACGGCGTCACGGTCGTGCACCTGCTGCCGCTGGCCTTCGCGATGGGCGCCCAGAACAACCTCAGGCAGGCCGTGGCCGGCACGACGCTCGGCAGCACCTTCGTCACCGGCGCGCTGGTCTCGACCGGGCAGGGCCTCGCCCGGCATCTCGCCGGAAAGGCCGGGGCGGCCGCGTGGTCGCCCCACCTCGCGTCGTGGACGGCGCTCGTGGTGGGCGCCGTGCTTGGCGGCCTGGGCTTTCTGAAGGCCGGGCTGAGCCTGTCCCTCGTCGGGCCCGCGGTCGTCGCCGCCCTTCTGGCCGTCCTGCATCTCCGGCAGGCGCTGCGCCGGCCGGAGATGCGGGAGACCTGAGGCGAAGGTCCTACTTGTAGCCGACGCGGTCGTAGATCTCCTGGGCTTCCGCCTGGTTCTCGCCGAGCTTCGACAGGTTCATGGTGTCTTCCTTGAACGTGCCGAGATCGGCGACCGGACCGGCCTCCTCCACGTCGTCGACGACGGGGAACTCGAAGTTGCCGGCGGCGAAGTATTCCTGCGCTTCCGGGGTCGCCAGGTAGTCCAGGAACTTCAGCGCGTTCTCCGGATTGGGCGCGTTCACCGCCATGCCGGCGCCGGAAATGTTCACATGGGTGCCGGTGGTCTCCTGGTTCGGGAAGACCCAGGCGATCTTGTCGGTCTCGCCGGTCAGGCCGGGCACGTTGCCCGCCACGCCGCGCACGAAATAATAGTGGTTGGCGAGCACGATCTGGCACTCGCCGGAGACGATCGCCGTCAGCTGGTCGGTGTCGCCGCCCTGGGGATCACGGGCGCGGTTGTCCCACACGCCCTGCGCCCACTTCTGGGCCTCTTCGGCGCCCTCGTTCTCGATGATCGAGGCGAGCAGCGACAGCATGTAGACGTTCGAGCTCGAGCGCGTGCAGATCATGCCCTTGTACTTGGGATCCGCGAGCTCCTCGTAGGTCTGCGGCGGCTCGGTCACCCCCTCCTTGTCGTAGAAGATGATCCGGGCGCGCTTGGAATAGCCCGCCCACAGCCCGTCCGGATGGCGGAAGTGGTCGGGGATGCGGGAGACGATGTACTCGGAATCCGTCGGCTGCAGCAGGCCGGCCTCCTCGGCGCGCCACAAGCGGCCGGCGTCGGTGGCGATGAACACGTCGGCCGGGCTGTTGCGGCCCTCGCTGGTCATGCGCTCGATCAGGACGTCCGCATTGTCCTCGATCCGGTTGACCTGAATGCCGGTCGCTTTTTCAAACCCCGCATAGAGCTGCTCGTCGTTGTCGTAGTGGCGCGACGAGTAGATGTTGACGACGCCGTCGGCAAAAGCCGGGGTAGCGGCGCCAAGCGCGATTGCAAGAAAGGCGGCGGCAGCTCGGCTGTGCCGGTATGGCAGGGACATCGTCAGCTCCGTCTTCGAGAATTGATTGAAGGGATTAGAACCGGATCCGCGCCAGACGCGCATCCGCCCGTCTTCCTCGAAGACATCCCCTCGGGTGTCAAGCACACTGCGGGAGACTTTATTTGGAATAATTAAAGTAACTTCGTGTAAGCCGCTCTCGCAAAACGCAACTTCCACTATAAAATGGAATGACTCAAGCGATCACCAGTGCTTGAACGGCGCAATACTCGGAAAGGACGGGATGCGCGGTGGCCGGAGCGGCCGTCAGGCGGCGACGACGTCGGACTCGCTGTCCCGCTCGGAAGCCGCATGGTCGCAGGACCAGCACTTGGAGCCCGGGCACTTGCAGCACTGTCCGTCGCCGGCCGTGTCGTAGCGCTTCGCATGCTCGGTCGCGTGGGAGAGGCACGTGCCGCACTTCGGGCGCGTGCCCAGGGCCCGGTAGAGCTCGCCCACGGTGATCGGCCCGTAAGGGCGCACCTTGCGGACGAGAAGCACCGCTTCCCGGATGTCGTCGTGCGACAGAGCATTGCAAGAGCAAACGATCATGGACGCCTCGGAGACCTCGGCGGGACGGCAGCAACCGACCCGCTCAACCCGGCGGACAAGGAACACGGTCGGCAAGCGTTGCGTCAAGAAAAAAACTTCAGACTGGATTTAGAACAACTCGAACTACGCAAAGCCAGCCGTCGACGACTTAAATTATACTGATTCCAAAGAAGCTGCTCATATACGCGCCGGCCCGCGCGTCACACCGCTGCATACCCGCGCACGCCCTCGAGATAGGGCCGGCGGCCCGGTTCGCAAGTTCGGGGCAGAATCCGGCGCCCCGCAGAAAGATGCCGTGGCCATCCACGCTGTCACCTTGATTCTTCGCAAGACCCGGTAGCAGGATCGGTCAGCGGCCAGATAGGGTCGGCCAGGGCTGAAGGACGGGGTCGACGATGGACGCATGGCGACTGGAAGCACCGAGCCGTCCGCACCGCGCGATTCTTTTCGCGGCCGTCGGCCTGCTCTCCCTGCTGATGACCGTCCTCGGCATCGGACGCGGCCACGCCCAGTCGACGCCGTCGCCAACGCTCACCGACCGCGAAAACCTCGTGCTGTCCAGAGACAACGGCGACATGCAGTTCCTGGCGGGGCGGACGGTCACCATCACCGCGCAGGTCGCCGACGACGTGTTCGCCGCCGCCCGCGACATCGTGTTCCAGGAGGCCGCCGTCGGAACCGCGATCGTCGCCGGCGCCACCATCACGCTGAACGGCGGCTCGACCGCGGATCTGATCGGCGTCGCCGAGAGCCTCGTCATCGGCGGCCGCGTCGACGACGACGTGATGGCGGTGGCGCGGCGGGTCGCGATCACCCCCGATGGCGTCGTTGCCGACGATGCGCGCCTGGCCGCCGAAACGATCTCGGTCAGCGGCCGGATCGGCGGCACCCTGCGCGCCGCCGCGCGCACCATCACCATCGACGGCACCATCGACGGCAAGGTCGATGTCCTGGCCGAGACGGTGATCATCGGCCCCAACGCGCGCATCGGCGGCGATCTCGTCTACCGAAGCCGACACGAACCGCAGATCGCCGAAGGCGCCGCCATCGGCGGCGAGGTGCGCCGCCTCGAGCTCCATCTGCCCAACCTGCGGCGCATCGTCTTCGCCCTCATCGGCATCGGCATTTTCCTGGCCCTCTCCTGGCTGACGGCGGTGATCGTGCTTCTGCTCGGGGTTCAGATCGCCTTTTCGGCCTTCGGAACCGCGGCCGCGACACGCGTCGTCCTGCGCCCGCTTCCGCATTTCGCGCGCGGTCTCGGGCTTCTCGTCGTGGCGATCGCGCTTGCGGCCGTGTCGACCGTCTCCGTCGTCGGGCTGCCGATCGGCCTGGCGGTCCTGACCGCACTGGCGCTCGGCAACCTGTTTGCGCTGGCGGCAGGCTCCCTTGCGGTGGGGCTGATCGTCCGGCGGCTGATGCGGTCGGGCGATCCGGGCGGCGCCAGCCAGATCGGCTGGCTGATCGCCGGTCTGTTCGTGCTGATCGCCGCCGCGCTGATCCCGTACGTGGGCGGGCTCGCGGTGGCCCTCGTCCTGGTCACCGGCTTCGGCGCCGTCATTTCCGAGCTCTGGCAGCGCCTGCGGTGGGAACGCATCGGGACCGGCCCCTCCATCGGACGGGCGCCCTCGACCGATCGCGCCGACACCGCCCCGGACGGCCTCCCCTGAATGGCCTGAGGCCAACCGCTGCGCGGCGACCATCGCGCCGCGCCGTTCCTCTTCCGAAACACCTGCACGAACGTCGCCTGGAACATTCGACCGGAGGCTTTGTTTGGAATTGTGCGAAGCGGGCCGCGCGCCCGCGCGCCCATTCGCCATTTCCAGCTTCCGATTCACACGCGAGGGTTCCATGGCCGAGAAACGCAAGAGCGAGCGGACATCCGCGACGCTCTCCGACGAGAAGGTCCTCTTCGGCACCGGCGGCGAAACCCATCAGGTCGCCTCCGGCGACGTGCCGCCGCTGACCACCCAGCAGGGCGCTCCGGTCTCCGACGACCAGAACTCCCTGAAAGCCGGTCCGCGCGGACCGACGCTGATGGAAGACCAGCACTTCCGCGAAAAGATCTTCCACTTCGACCACGAACGCATCCCCGAGCGCGTCGTCCATGCGCGCGGCTTCGGCGCCCACGGCTTCTTCGAGACCTACGAGTCGCTGTCTGACATCACCAGCGCCGACCTCTTCCAGCGCGCCGGCGAGAAGACGGAGGCGTTCGTCCGCTTCTCCACGGTGGCCGGCAACAAGGGCTCGGCCGACCTCGCCCGCGACGTGCGCGGCTTCGCCGTCAAGCTCTACACGAAGGAGGGAAACTGGGACATCGTCGGCAACAACATCCCGGTCTTCTTCATCCAGGACGCGATCAAGTTTCCCGACCTGATCCACGCCGCCAAGCAGGAGCCCGACCGCGGCTTTCCGCAGGCGCAGACGGCGCACGACAATTTCTGGGACTTCATGTCGCTGATGCCGGAAGCGATGAACATGGTCATGTGGATCATGTCGGACCGGACGATCCCGCGCTCCTTCCGCTTCATGGAGGGCTTCGGCGTCCACACCTTCCGGATGATCAACGCACAGGGCAAGTCGACCTTCGTCAAGTTCCACTGGAAGCCGAAGCAGGGGCTCCAGTCGGTGGTCTGGAACGAAGCGCTGAAGCTCAACGGCGCCGATCCCGATTTCCACCGGCGCGACCTCTGGGATGCGATCCAGATGGGCGACTATCCCGAGTGGGAGCTCGGCCTGCAGCTCTTCGATGAGGAGTTCGCCGAGAGCTTCGACTTCGACGTGCTCGACGCGACCAAGATCATCCCGGAAGAGCTGGTGCCGATCCGCATCGTCGGGCGGCTGGTGCTCGACCGCTGCGTCGACAACTTCTTCGCCGAGACCGAGCAGGTCGCCTTCCACACGGCGAACATCGTCCCCGGCATCGACCACACCAACGACCCGCTGCTGCAGGGCCGCAATTTCTCCTATCTCGATACCCAGCTGAAGCGCCTCGGCGGCCCGAACTTCACCCACCTTCCGGTGAATGCGCCGCGCTGTCCGTTCCACCACTTCCAGCAGGACGGCCACATGGCCTTCACCAACCCGACGGGTCGGGCGAACTACGAGCCCAACTCCTGGGGTCCGGAGATCGGCGGCCCGCGCGAGACCGAGAAGGGTTTCCGCTCCTACCCCGAGGCGATCGACGCCGAAAAGGGCCGGGTCCGCTCCGAGCGCTTCGCCGACCACTACAGCCAGGCGCGGCAGTTCTACATCTCCCAGACGGAGATCGAGCAGACCCACATCGCCGCCGCACTCACCTTCGAGCTGTCGAAGGTCGAAACCCCGGCGATCCGCGCCCGTGTCGTGTCGCATCTCCTCAACATCGACGAGGAGCTCGCCCAGAAGGTGGCCAAGGGTCTCCGCCTGAAGCAGATGCCGAAGCCGGCCGACGCGGCCAAACCGACGAAGATGGATCTCAAGGCTTCGCCGAAGCTGTCGATCATCCTCAACGGACCGGAGAGCTTCAAGGGCCGCAAGGTCGGCTGCCTGGTCACCGACGGCACCGACATCGCCCTGGTGAAGGCCCTAAAGACGGCGCTGGAGAAGGAAGGCGCGCTGATCGAATTCGTCGCCCCCATGGTCGGCGGCGTCGAGGCGAGCGACGGCACGTGGATCGAGGCGAAGCAGAAGATCAACGGCGGCCCGTCGGTGCTCTACGACGCGGTGGCGATCCTGCCGGGCCCGGACGGGGCGGCAACGCTCGCCAACGAATCCACCGCCAAGGACTTCGTCAACGATGCCTTCGCCCACGCCAAGTTCGTCGCCTATTCCGAGCCGGCGATGACGCTGTTCGAGAAGGCCGGCGTCGCCGCCGACATGGACGGCGGCTTCGTGGAGCTCAAGGCCGACAAGGATGCCCAGGCGTTCGTGACGGCCTGCCGCAAGCTGCGGTTCTGGGAGCGCGAGCCGAAGGTCCATGCCGCCTGGGCGTGAGGCGCGCGCCCTCGGCAGTCCCCGCTCGGATCGAAAACGATCCGAGCGGGACACTCGGGCCCGGCCGCTTCCCGGCGGCCGGGCCTTTTCGTGGACGCCTACATCGCTTCCTTGATGCCGACGCGGATCAGCCACCAGTTGATGGGGTAGGCGGTGATGAAGCCGCAGATCATGGCGATCTGCATCATGAACCAGAAGGACACCGTCGTTGCCTCGAGCTTGACGCCCAGCAGCGCCCCGAACAGCCAGAAGTGGGCCACCGCCATGAAGCCGTACATGCCGATCTGCCAGAACGTCAGCGACAGCACGTCGGCCTTCGCCGCCTCCCAGAACCCCTCCCAGACCCCGAGCCCGCGCATCGGCGCGATGGCGTAGAACTGGAAGGCGATGCCGAACGCCAGCGCGAAGATGTAGTCGACGATCCAGACCGCGAAGATCTTCTCGCCGAACAGCGAGTGCCAGCCGAACCACACCGCGATCACGGGGACGGCCACGACCAGCCATTCAGCCGCGATGTCGCCCAGCGTGCAGCCCGCACCGCAGTGGGACGTGCCCTTGGCCACGGAGACGGCGAACGACGATCCGCCGTGGTCCTCATCGCCGCCGTGGACATCCTCTGCGGCATTGCGGCCCACCTCGAAGTAGGCCCACAGCACGAGGACGCTGCCCGACAGGGCAACGAGCGGCCACACCAGGTTCATGATCCACATCGGCTGCGGATGCCGGACCTCGTCGACGGCGATGACGGCAGCGCAGGCGGCCCCCGCCGCGAGCGAGATGACCGAAAGCCAGTGGAGCCAGAGCGGGATCATGGCGTGCTCCTTCGTGTCGGACGACGGGATGACCCGGCCGCCGGACGCGGCGGGGTCTCGCGAGGCCGCGCGGACGGGACGGCACGGTCAGTGGCGCAGGTCCGTGCGGACGAGAGCGGCGAGCAGCCGCGGCAGATCCTTTTGCGGAACCAGCTTGGCGACCGCCTCCTTCGAGCTGGCGAGCCCGAGCTTCTTTGCGCTGTCGACGGACTTCTGGTCGACGAACGGATAGAGTTCCGGCCAGGCGGCCTGCACCTCCCGGCAGAAGATGTCGGCGCCCACGTCGCCGATGCCCTTGAAGTCCTTCAACAGGTCGCGCATCCGCTTCGGGTCCTCCCCGGCCTGCTTGCGCAGCCTGCGGAGATCCCCGCCGTAAGCGTCGAGGAGCTTCTCGGACACCTCGGCGAGCCGCCTCGAGGTGCTCTCGTCGTAGCGCGCGTAGCCGGCCTCGTTCAGCACCTTGGTGCGCTGTTCCCAGGTGGCGGCGGCCATCTTCTCCGGCGTCCGCCATCCCGCCCGGGCCAGTTCCTTGGCCGCGTTCATGGCCAGATCCGCCGAGATCCGCGTGCTGAGCAGCAGCGACGCGCACAGCCAGCGGAACAACGGCGAGGGGGTATTCTTCGCAAGGTCGATCCCGAGTTCTCCGGCATAGGTCGAGCCGGCGTCGCGAAGGAGATCCTTCACGGTTGGCGCTTCCGCTTTCCTTGAAGCCATCGGGCAGCCTCTGTTCGGTGTGTGCGCCTCCCACCCGAAGGCCGAACAGCCTGGGGCTGAAAATGTTTCCTCGGAGCGGCAAGGCTAAGAGGTACATACCGGCCGGCGCCATCCGCGATCGGCGGCAACGCCCTCCCGGTTACTTCGACTTTCCCGCACCGATCGTGTCGAACGATTCACTCAGCAGCTCTTGCTGCACAATTGCCCCATTCTTCGAAAGTCGTTCATGAGAAATCCGCATTCTCACCACGAAGCCGACACGCGGGAACCCGGGATCCACGCCGGTTGTTGTATTGGGCAAGACAGGAGAGCTTCGAAAGAGGGGCGGTGATCTTTCACCGAAACGAAAAATGGACATCTGCAACCACGCCAAGGAACTGCACGGCCCGCCCAGGGTCCAGAATCCGGGCATCGAGCGCGTGGCGCTTGCCGGCGTCACGCTGTTTCGCGAGGGCGCCGCAGCCGTCGGTCTCTTCCGTCTCCGCGAGGGCTGGGCCTTTCGCTACAAGATGCTCGCCGACGGACGCCGGCAGATCCTCAATTTTCTCCTGCCCGGCGACGTGATCGGGTTGCAGGCCTCGGTGGGCCCCCGGATCGAGCACGGCGTGGAGACGCTGACCCGTGTGCGGCTGTCGCGGTGCACGCTCGACAGGTTGAACGAGGCGGACGGCGATGCCGCCAGCTGCCGTGCGCTTGCCGCTCTCGCCCGGCACGCCGCTGCCCAGGAGCAGATCCTGGACGACCAGCTTCTGACCGTGGGCCGGCGCACCGCGCTTGAGCGGACGGCCTATCTGATCTGGTCGCTGGCCCGGCGCGTCAACGCGTGCGGGGCGGGTCTGGCCGGAACGATGGAGTTTCCGCTGACCCAACAGCATCTCGCCGACTGCCTGGGCCTGTCGCTGGTGCACACCAACAAGACCCTCCGGCGGCTCATCCGCACCGACTGCATCGCGCTGAAAGGGCGGCGGCTGGCGGTCAAGGACGAGCGCATGCTGGCGGAGATCGCCAGCGTGTGAGCCCGGCCGGCGGCTCCGCCACCAGCCGCGATCGCTGGAGCCCTTTCCGGTCAGGTGGACTCACCTGACCGATAAGAAATCGCTCCAGACTCAATACCTTGAGCAGGGGCACGACGAACAACGCCCGCCGGCTTCAGCCGACGGGCGTTGTGTTTTCCTGCGGTCGAACGTTACCGGTTACCCGGCGTCGGACCGGTTCTCGTCCCCGAAGGACGCGAAGTAGTCGTCATTCTGGGCGCGCCACTGATCGTCCTCGGTCCACTCGAAGTTGCCGCGCTCGAAGCGGGGCGCCTCCTCCAGGTCCGCTTCCGTCAGCGGAAGGTAGTAGACGTCGTCGTTCTGCGACACGCGCAGCATCTTGAACGGCACGGCCGAGGCTTCTTCGCCGAGACCGAGGAACCCGCCGTAGGTCACCACCGCGTAGGTCGGCTGCCCGTCGCTGGCGAGCACCACGTCGTCGATCTCGCCGATCGACTCGTCGTCGGTGCCGCGAACGTCGGAGCCCAGAATGTTTTCCGCCCGCAGCTGGCCCTGCATGCCCGTCACCTTCTGGGCTCGCTCGTACGTGGGCTGACCGCGCATGGCCTGGCCGCTCTGCTGCTGGCCCTGCGCACGCTGGGCCTGGCTGGTCTGCTGCTGGGTCCCGGCCTGATTGGCGGCCTGCTGCTGGTTGCCGCTCGCGGCCTGGCCGGATCCGCTGCGCTGCATCGCCTGGTCATTGCGCTGCGGATTTTGGGTGATCTCGTGGATCGCGTCCGCCAGGCTCTGACACGCCTCGGTCTGGCCGTAGGCGGCGAGCGTCTGGGCCGCGTCGCGCAGCGAGCGCAGATCCCGCATGACCTCGCCCCTGTACTGCGCGCGCATGTCGGGGTTCGACGCCATCTGCTGTTCAATCTGCTGATTGATGACCTGGCACTGGTTGCCGGCCGCCGCGCGGTTCTGCTGATTGGTGTCGGTCTGGGCCTGGGCCGGGACGGCGAGGCCGGCGAGCAGCGCGCCGACGGCGACGGAGGTCGTCATTCGCAACATGGCTGTCTCCTTCCTTGCGTATCTGATCAACGCCTCGTCGATCGAGGCGTCATGTCGGTGCCGCCGGATCTTTGTGTCCGACGCACTCCCCCGCCAACGATGCGCGTGCCCTTACGTTCCAAATTATATTTCGGTGTACTTCAGTGAATGTATGCCTATGCGTTTCAGGGAAAAGTTATATTAACTTATGATAAATGACTTGATGGTTAATCTGGAAAATCCGCAAAGATAAACAGCATTGGTGCCCGCAGCTGGTCGGCGGCGCGACCGCCGGCGGCGGTGGACCTCCGGGCGGTCGGCGGCAAGCGCGCGGGGTCATGCCCCCGGCAGGGCGCCCGGCACCTCGGGGGTCACGAGCGCCTCCAGATGGCGCAGCTTGTCGGGATTGCGGGTGATGTAGACGGCCGCCACCCGGCCCGCGTCGATCGCCAGCGCCACCGTCTGCACTGTCCCGTCGGCCTCAACGGTGAGCTGCCCGGGGAGCCCGTTGAGTTCCAGCCGGCGGGCGAACCGTGGCGGCTGCTGCCCCCATTTCTGCTGCACGCCGACCAGGAAGCGCACGACCCTGCCGGCACCGGAGAGCACGTTCAGCGCCGCGGGCTTCCGGCCGCCGCCGTCGGAGTGCAGCGTCGCGGTCTCGGCCAGCAGGCGCGCCAGCGCGCCGCTGTCTCCGGACCGCGACGCCGCGAAGAAGGCGTCTGCGATGGCCTGCTGCTCGGCCGGGTCCGTGGAATAGCGGGGGCGCTCCTCCCGGATGTGGGTGCGGGCGCGGCTCGCCAGCTGGCGGCACGAGGCGGGCGAGCGCTGCAGGATGGTCGCCACCTCGTCGAACCCGACATCGAACACGTCATGCAGCAGGAACGCGGCCCTCTCGGCCGGCGACAGCCGATCCAGCGCCAGCAGCAGCGCCACCGAGATGTCGCCGGAGACCCCTTCGTCCGGGTCCACCGTGAATCCCGCCTCGGTGACCAGCGGCTCCGGCAGCCAGGTGCCGACGTAGGTTTCCCGGCGTCGGCGCGCTTCCTTCAGCCGGTCGAGGCAGAGGCGGGTGACGATCCGGGCCAGGAAAGCGCCCGGATCGTTGATCTCTGCCCGGTCGGTGCGGTGCCAGCGCAGGAAGGCATCCTGGACGACGTCGTCGGCTTCAGCCGCCGAGCCGAGCATCCGGTAGGCGATGGCCGCCAGCCGCCTGCGGTTGGTCTCGAAGCCCGCAACCGGATCGTCGCCCATCGTGCCCTTGCCTCAGCCGGCCCGTGCCAGATCCGGCGCCGTCACCGGGTGGACCGAGCGGAATCCCACCGCCAGCCGGTTCCAGACGTTGATTGCCCCGATCAGCAGCGACAGGTTCGCCTGCTCCTCCGCCGAGAATTCCGCGGCAAGGCGATCATAGTCGGCGTCCGGGGCGCCTGTCTCGGAGACCAGCGTCAGTGCCTCGGTCCAGGCGAGTGCGGCCCGCTCGCGCGCCGAATAGAGCGGGGATTCCCGCCATGCGGACAGCAGGTAGAGGCGCTCTTCGGTTTCTCCCGCCGCCCGCGCGTCCCGGGTGTGCATGTGCAGGCAGAACGCGCAGCCGTTGATCTGCGAGGCCCGCGTCTTGACGAGCTCGGTCAGGCTTTTCTCCAGGCCGCAGCCTTGCACGAACTTTTCCAGGCCCAGCATGGCCTTGATGCCCTCCGGCGAGGCCGAGGCGAAGTTGAGACGGCTTTTCATGGTGTCGCTCCGATGGTCAAAGGGGATCGTCGATGCCATCAAGACGAGACAGCCTCGGCACGTGTGACATCGGCCGCGAAACAAATCGGAACCAACCCCCATGGCTTCACCGCAGACCGACACGCGCCCTCCCGTCGCCATCGCGGTGGCACCCAACGGCGGCCGCAGGACGCAGACGGATCACCCGGCCCTTCCGCTTTCGCCGGCAGAGCTCGCCGCGACCGCCCGTGCCGCGGTGGATGCGGGCGCGGCGATGATCCACGTCCATGTCCGCGACCGGGACGGCGCGCACCTTCTGGACGCCGCGGCCTACAGGGAAGCGACCACGGCGATCCGGGCCGCCGTCGGCGACGAGATCGTCGTGCAGATCACCACCGAGGCGCTCGGCCGCTATGCCCCGGAGGCCCAGACGGCGGTGGTGCGCGACGTCCGGCCGGAGGCCGCATCGCTGGCGCTGCGGGAGCTGGTCCCCGATGCCGCGCACGAAACCGCGTTCGCCGACCTCCTGGCGTTCATGGCGCGCGAGGCGATCGTCCCGCAGATCATCCTCTACGCCCCGGAGGAGGCCGTCCGGCTGGCCGGCATGCTGCGCCGCGGCGTGGTGCCGTTCGACGACGTCCCGGTGCTCTACGTGCTCGGCCGATACACCGCCGGCCAGCGATCCGCTCCGGCGGACCTGCTGCCGTTCATGGCGCCCGATCAGCCGCGCTTCGCCCACTGGAGCGTCTGCGCGTTCGGCCCCCGCGAGGCCGCCTGCGTCACCACCGGCGCGTTTCTCGGCGGCCACGTCCGCGTCGGCTTCGAGAACAACCTGGTCCTGCCGGACGGGACGACCGCCGCCGACAACGCCGCCCTGGTGGGCACCGTTGCCGGGCTCGTGCGCGCCGCCGGATGCGCGACGGCAACCGCCGCCGACCTGCGGCAGAGCTGGCATTCCCGCTGAAGCGGGAGATTTAATGAGCCGGCTTACAAATGCCCTTGCCCGGCAAAACAGCAGGCGATCGCGGCAACGTCGCGCCCGTCTCCCGGTCTTGCGGATGCCCCCGGCAGCGCCGCGCCCGACGACCGATCACCGGCCTCAGGCGTCGTCGTTCTCCAGCCGGCGGACGACCTCGTCGAGCTGCTCCAGCGTGCGGTAGCGCACCTTCAGCTCGCCGGCCCCCGACTGGCGATGCGCCAGCGTCACGGTCAGGCCGAGCGCCACCGACAGCCGCCGCTCCAGCGCCCGGGTGTCGGCATCCTTGCGGACGGGGCGCGCCTCGGCGGTGCTCGCCGCCTGGATCTTCTCGGCCGCCAGCCGCTCCGCATCGCGCACCGACAGCCCCTGGCGCACGATCCGCTCGGCCAGCCCCTCCGGGTCCTCCGCCGTCAGCAGCGCGCGGGCATGGCCGGCCGACAGCGTGCCTTCGACGACGAAGCCGCGGATCTTCGGCGACAGCTTCAGCAGGCGCAGCGTGTTGGCGACGTGGCTGCGGCTCTTGCCGATCACCGAGCCGAGCTGGGCCTGGTTGTAGGCGAAGTCGCCCATCAGCCGCTCGTAGCCCTCGGCCTCCTCGATGGCGTTGAGGTCGGAGCGCTGGACGTTCTCGATGATGGCGAGCTCGAGCGCCTCGCGGTCGTCGGCGTCGCGCACCACCACCGGGATCTCGTGCAGCCCGGCCTTCTGGGCGGCGCGCCAGCGCCGCTCGCCGGCGATGATCTCGTAGCCTTTGCCGGACCCGGGCTGACGCCGCACCAGGATCGGCTGCACCACGCCGCGATCCTTGATCGAGGCGGCGAGGTCGGCGAGGTCGGCCTCGTCGAAGCTCTTGCGCGGGTTGCGCGGATTGCGGGCGATCAGGTCGATCGGAACGCGGCGCAGCCCGCGCGTGTCCTCCTCGCTGACGCGCTCGGGCTCGACGTCGCCCAGAAGCGCGGCCAGCCCGCGCCCCAGGCGCTTCTTCTGGGGATCCTCAGCCATGGTCGACGCACCGCCTGCTCGGAACCGACTGCTGGTCACGCATGCACGGACGCCCCCGCCCGGATGCGCTTCTCGCGCTGGATCACCTCCGACGCCAGCCGCAGATAGGCCTGGCTTCCCGCGCACTTCAGATCGTAGAGCAGCGCCGGCTTGCCGTGGGAGGGCGCCTCGGACAGCCGGACGTTGCGCGGGATGACCGTCTCGTAGACGACGTCGCCCATGGTGTCGCGCACGTCCTGCACGACCTGGTTGGCCAGGTTGTTGCGGACGTCGTACATCGTCAGCACGATCCCGTGGATGGACAGTTCGCGGTTCAGCCCGGCCTTCACCTGGTCGACCGTCCGGATCAGCTGGCTCAGCCCCTCCAGCGCGAAGAACTCGCACTGCAGCGGCACCACGACCGCATGCGAGGCGGCCAGGGCGTTGATCGTCAGCACGGTGAGCGAGGGCGGGCAGTCCGCCAGCACGTAGGTGAACGGCCCGGCGCGCTCGTCGCCCGCCTCGACCGCCTCGGCGAGGCCGAAGATCGCGCTGCGCAGCCGCTGGGCGCGGTCGGCCTCGCTGCCGATTTCCAGGTCGAGGCTCAACAGGTCCTGGGTCGACGGCGCGATCGACAGCCGCGGAACCGCCGTTTTCGTAATGACATCAGAGAGTTGCGCCTCGCCGACCAGCACGTCGTAGATCGAGCGGGCGCGGGCCTTGCGATCGATGCCGAGCCCGGTGGAGGCGTTGCCCTGGGGATCGAGATCGATGATCAGGACATCCTCGCCGATGGCGGCGAGCGCCGTCCCGAGATTGATGGCCGTGGTCGTCTTGCCCACTCCGCCCTTCTGGTTGGCGACGGAGAGGACGCGGGGCGATTTCGGCAATGAACTCATGGGCCAATCCGTTCAGCGGAAAGCGGCACGATCCCCCGGACTTCCAGGATCCGACCGGCGGCATCTGACACGCTCTGGTGTTCTACCAGATCGAAGCCGAATTCGGTACGCGCTTCGGCGACTTCCGCGGCGAAATCGGCGCCTTTGTGGAGAAGCGCCGCCGCCCCGCCCGCCACGAACGGCGAAATCAGCGGCAACAGCCGCGGCAGCGGCGCCAGCGCCCGTGCGGTGACCACGTCGAAGCCGCCGCCGATGCTGGCGCTGGCGTCCTCGATCCGTGCCGCGTGCACGGTGGCCGGCAGGCGGAGTTCCAGGGCGGCGGTGCGCAGGAACGCCGCCTTCCGGCCGTTCGCCTCGACCAGATGGACGCCGGCGCCCTCCCGGCCGGCGAGGGCGGCCGCCACCACCAGGCCCGGGAAGCCGGCGCCGCTGCCGAGGTCGATCCAGCGCAGCGCCCGGGGGGCCAGCGCGACGAGCTGCAGGCTGTCGAGGACGTGGCGCTGCCAGACGTGCTCCAGCGTCGACGGCGCCACCAGGTTCTTGATCCGCTGCCAGCGACGAAGCAGCGCCACCAGCCCGTCGAGCCGGTCGAGTGTTTCACGTGAAACATCGGGGAGGGCGGCCCGCACCAGCTCCGGGCCGTCGGCGGCCCCCATCAGGCGGCACTGCGCCGGCCGTCGTGGCGGCGGCTGTAGGCGGCGAGCAGCGTCAGCCCCGCCGGCGTCATCCCGTCGATGCGGCCGGCCTGGCCCAGCGTCTCCGGCCGCACCCGCTGCAGCTTCTCCCTGAGCTCGGCGGAGAGGCCGGGGATCACGCCGAAATCCATGTCGTCCGGCAGCCGGCGCGTCTGGCTGTCGCGCAGCGACGAGATGTCGGCGCTCTGCCGGTCCAGGTAGGCGGCGTAGGTGGCGTCGATCTCCAGCGACGCCAGCACCGGCGCCGGGATCTCCCGGATCGCCGGCCAGACCGCCGCAAGCGCCTCGACGGTCACGTCCGGAAAGCGCAGCAGCTCGAACGCCGAGCGACGCCGGCCGTCCTGGTTGACCCGGAAGCCGGCGGCTGCCGCCGCCGACGAGGTGAGGGTCAGCCCGTCGAGCAGCGCGCGTCCGGCGGCCAGCGCGTCGCGCCGGGCACCGAACGCCTCGGCCCGCCCGGCGCCGACGATCCCCAGGTCAATGCCGCGGCCGGTCAGGCGCAGGTCGGCGTTGTCGGCGCGCAGGCTCAGCCGGTATTCGGCCCGCGAGGTGAACATCCGGTACGGCTCGCTGACGCCGCGCGTCACCAGGTCGTCGATCATCACGCCGAGATAGGCGTCCTCGCGTCCGAACACGACGCCTTCGCTGCCGCCGGCCCGTCGCGCGGCGTTGAGTCCGGCGACCAGTCCCTGGGCGCCGGCCTCCTCGTAGCCCGTCGTGCCGTTGATCTGGCCGGCCAGGAACAGGCCCGCCACCCGCTTGGTCTCCAGCGTCGGGCGCAGTTCCGTCGGATCGACGTGGTCGTATTCGATGGCGTAGCCGGGCCGCAGGATGCGCACCCGCTCCAGCCCCGGAATCGTTGCCAGGAACGCCTGCTGCACGTCCTCCGGCAGCGAGGTCGAGATGCCGTTCGGATAGATCGTCGGATCGTCGAGGCCTTCCGGCTCCAGGAAGATCTGGTGCCCGTCGCGCTCGCCGAACCGCACGATCTTGTCCTCGATCGACGGGCAGTAGCGCGGTCCGACGCTCTCGATGTTGCCGGAATACATGGCCGAGCGGCCGAGATTGTCGCGGATCACGGCGTGAGTGGCCGGCGTCGTGCGGGTGATGTGGCAGGGCACCTGCGGCGTGGTGATGCGCGCGGTCAGCGCCGAGAACGGCACCGGCGGATCGTCGCCCGGCTGCTCCGCCAGCACCGACCAGTCGATGCTGGCGCCGTCGAGGCGCGGCGGCGTCCCGGTCTTCAGGCGGCCCAGCCGAAAGCCATGGGCGGCCAGCGTCGTCGACAGGCCGGTCGACGGCGCCTCGCCCATCCGCCCGGCCGGGATGCGCCGGTCGCCGATGTGGATCAGTCCGTTGAGGAAGGTGCCGGTGGTGAGCACGACCGCTCCAGCGCGGAGCATGCGCCCGTCCGCCAGCGTCACTCCGGTCACCGCGCCGCCGTCGATCGAGAGATCCGCCGCTTCGCCCGCGACGATCTCCAGCCCGGTCTGGCCGGCAAGCAGATCGGCGATCGCCGCCTTGTAGAGCGCGCGGTCCGCCTGGGCGCGCGGTCCCTGCACGGCCGGGCCCTTGCGCTTGTTCAGCACCCGGAACTGGATCCCGGCCGCGTCCGCCGCCCGTGCCATCAGCCCGTCGAGGGCGTCGATCTCGCGGACCAGATGGCCCTTGCCGAGGCCGCCGATCGCCGGATTGCAGGACATCACGCCGATCGTCTCGGCCGACAGGGTGACGAGCGCGGTGCGCGCGCCGGCCCGCGCCGCCGCCGCGGCGGCCTCCGCGCCGGCGTGTCCGCCTCCGATCACAATGACGTCGAAGCTGTCCGCCACGTCCGTGGGTCCCTGAAGTGTTCGCGTGCCGCTGATTTAGACCACCCGCCGGCCGGGGTCAAAGACTCCGCCCGCTGCCGGGGCCGCCTACTTGCCGATGCAGAAGGTCGAGAAGATGGCGCCCAGCACCTCGTCCGCATCGATCCGGCCGGTGAGCCGGCCGAACGCCACGGCCGCCCGCCGCAGGTGCTCGGCGCGCGCCTCGGTCGGCATGTCGGGCGCCAGCGACCATCGGAGTTCGGATTCCGCTTCACCAAGGGCGATCCGGTGGCGCTCGCGGGTGACCAGCATGTCTTCGCCGCCGGCGAGGGCGTCCCGGGCGAGCGTTTCCAGCCGGGCGATCAGGTCCGCCAGCCCGCCGGGCGTCACCACCGATGCGGCCACGTCGACGTCGCCGCCCGCGCCGGCCGTCCCCAGGTCGGCCTTCGTCGCCACCCGGAGCACGCTCCGGTGGCCGGCGAATGTTTCACGTGAAACACGCCCCTCCGGCGGCACCAGCAGCAGCAGCACGTCGGCGGTGGCCGCCCGATCGTGCGCCCGCCGGATCCCTTCCGCCTCGACCGGGTCCTCCGTCTCGCGCAGCCCGGCAGTGTCGAGCAGCCGCACTGGATACCCGCCGAGGTCGAGGTCGACCTCCAGCACGTCCCGCGTGGTCCCCGGCACCGCGGTGACGATGGCGACGTCGCGCCGGGCGAGGGCATTCAGCAGGCTCGACTTGCCCGCGTTGGGCGGACCGACGATGGCGATCTCCAGCCCGCGCCGCAGCCGTTCGCCCCGGTCCCCGCGGGCGAGCTCGGCGCCGATCTCCTCGGCCAGGGCATGCACGTCGGCAAGCGCCATGGCGTCGGCGTCGTCCGGCACGTCGTCCTCGTCGGCGAAGTCGAGGCCGCTCTCGAGCATCGCCAAGGCGCGCACCAGGCGCGAGCGCCACGCCTCCACACGCTCGGCGATGACCCCGCCTGACTGCCTAAGTGCTTGTTTCCGTTGACTTTCCGTCTCTGCCGCGATCAGGTCCCCGAGGCCTTCCACCGCCGAAAGGTCGAGTTTTCCGCCCAGGAATCCGCGCCGGCTGAACTCGCCCGCTTCCGCAAGCCGGACGCCGTCGGCGTCCACCAGCGCCCGGATCAGCGCGCGCACCACCGCCGGTCCGCCATGGCAGTGGAACTCGGCGAGGTCCTCGCCGGTGACCGTGTCCGGCCCGGCAAACGCCAGCAGCAGCCCGCGGTCGATGGCTTCGCCGGTGGCGGGATCGCGGAACGTCGCAAGCCGCGCCCTCCGGTCGGCAACGCAGGAGCCGGCAACCGAGGCCGCCAACGCGAGCGCCGCCGGCCCGCTCGCCCGCACGACGGCAATGCCGGCCGGCAGCGCGCCGGAGGACAGCGCCACGATCGTGTCCGCCGCTCCGGTGACCTGGCTTTGCATTCCGCTCATCGGCGCCCCACCTGAGCCCTGATGGACCCGGCTCGAAACCCGGAACCGACCGGGAAACCAATGGCTTGCGGACGCGCCGGTCGCGTCATTGCCCGGCACCAACGCCCCGGAGCCCCTTCCGCCCGGACGGAGCCACCCGGCCGAACCGAAAGGGCTCCCGACTGAGGCCCTTCAGCAGGTCCCGGCTGATCGGATCGCTTCGATCCGGACCCGAAATGCTTTAGGCAGGGCCCACACCCGAGGGATCCGGACCCGGATCGACAACGCGCGAGGCGAGGATGACCGACAACCAGCTTCGACACGAGACGAGCCCCTACCTCCTGCAGCACGCCGACAACCCCGTCCACTGGCGCCCGTGGTCGGCCGCCGCCCTCGACGAAGCGCGGGTGAGCGGAAAGCCGATCCTGCTCTCCGTCGGCTATGCCGCGTGCCACTGGTGCCACGTGATGGCCCACGAGAGCTTCGAGGACGCCGGCGTCGCCGCCGTGATGAACCGCAACTTCATCAACATCAAGGTCGATCGCGAAGAGCGGCCCGACATCGACCAGATCTACATGTCGGCGCTGCACGCCATCGGCGAGCAGGGCGGCTGGCCGCTCACCATGTTCCTCACCTCCGACGGCGAGCCCATCTGGGGCGGCACCTATTTCCCGAAGGAGCCGAAATACGGCCGCCCGGGCTTCGTCCAGGTGCTCGAGGCGGTCGCCGAAACCTTCCGCAGCGACCGCAGCACCATCGACGCCAACCGCGACTCGCTGCGCCAGCGCCTGGAGTCGCGGCCGCGGCCCGGTCCCGAGCTGTCGCTGGAGATGCTCGACGAGGCGGTGAAGCAGCTGTTCACGGTCGTCGACCCGGTGAACGGCGGCACCCAGGGCGCCCCGAAGTTTCCCAACGCCATGCTGTTCGACATGTTCTGGCGCGCTTTCTGCCGGACCGGCAACCCGCCGGCCCGCGATGCCGTCCTGCTGGCGCTCCGGCGCATCTCCCAGGGCGGCATCTACGACCACCTCGGCGGCGGCTTCGCCCGCTATTCCGTCGACGAGCGCTGGCTCGCCCCGCACTTCGAGAAGATGCTCTACGACAACGCGCTGCTGCTCGACCTGCTGGTGCGGGCCTGGGTCGACACCGGCGACGCCCTGTTTGCTCAGCGGGTGAGCGAGACCATCGGCTTCCTCGACCGCGAGATGACCACCGAGGACGGCGCCTTCGCCTCCAGCCTGGACGCCGACAGCGAGGGCGAGGAGGGGCGCTTCTACGTCTGGAGCCAGGCTGAGATCGAGGCGGTGCTCGGCGCGGAGGAGGCGGCGGTCTTCGGCGCCGTCTACGACGTCAGCCCGGGCGGCAACTGGGAAGGCCACGTCATCCTCAACCGCCTCGCCGACGACCGGCTGAAGGACGCCGGCACCGAGGCACGGCTGGCGCGCGACCGCGCGCGTCTGCTGGAAGCCCGCGCGGCCCGCGTCCGCCCCGGCCGCGACGACAAGGTGCTCGCCGACTGGAACGGCCTGGCGATCACCGCGCTCGCCCGCGCCGCCGTCGCGTTCGACAATCCGGGCTGGCGCGCCCGCGCCGAGCGCGCCTACCGCGCGATCCTCGCCACCATGGAGCGGGACGGTCGCCTCGGCCATTCCTACCGGGCCGGCAAGCTGGTGTTTCCCGGCCTCGCCACCGACCACGCGGCGATGGCCCGCGCCGCCCTGGCGCTTCTCGACGCCACCCGGGATCCGGCCTATCTCGCCGACGCCGAGCGCTTCATCGCCGCCCTCGATGCCCACCACTGGGACGGCGAGGACGGCGGCTACTTCTGGACCGCCGACGACGCCGAAGCGCTGATCATCCGGCCGCGCAGCCCGGCCGACGAGGCCGTCCCCAACGGCAACGGCCTCGCCCTCGACGCCCTGGTGGAGCTCTGGCTGCGCACCGGCAAACCGGCCTACCGCGACCGCGCCGATGCGCTGATCGCGGCCCATTCCGGCGCCATGGTGGCCAACATCTTCGCCACCGCGAGCCTGTTCAACGGGCTGGATTTCCGGCTTCGGCCGACGGCCGTCGTCATTGTCGCGCCGGACGGCACGGATCCGGACGCCCTTCTCCGCACCTCCAGGGAAAAGGCCGACCCGAGCATCGTGCGCACGGTCCTCGCCTCGACCGCGGAGCTGCCGGCGAGCCATCCCGCGGCAGGAAAGGCCGCCGTCGACGGACGGCCCACCGCCTATGTCTGCGGCGCCACCGACTGCTCGCTGCCGGTCACCGAGGCGGCGGATCTGCGCCGCCTGCTCGGCATCGGCGCCTGATCCCGGCACCGGAGACCGCACAAAAAAGCCCGCCGGAGCGTGTCCGGCGGGCCGTCTCGTTGCTGCAGGTGGCCGCGAGGCGCAGCCGGCCGGCGCTCAGGTGTTCATGGAATCGAAGAAGTCGCTGTTGCTCTTCGTCTGCCGCAGCTTGTCGAGCAGGAACTCGATCGCGTCGACGGTGCCCATCGGGTTGAGGATGCGGCGCAGCACGAACGTCTTCTTGAGCTTGTCGGCCGGAACCAGCAGCTCTTCCTTGCGGGTGCCGGAGCGGGTGACGTCCAGCGACGGGAAGACGCGCTTGTCGGAGATCTTCCGGTCGAGGATGATTTCCGAGTTGCCGGTGCCCTTGAACTCTTCGAAGATGACTTCGTCCATGCGGCTGCCGGTGTCGATCAGCGCGGTCGCGATGATGGTCAGCGAGCCGCCTTCCTCGATGTTGCGCGCCGCGCCGAAGAAGCGCTTCGGGCGCTGCAGGGCGTTGGCGTCTACACCGCCGGTCAGCACCTTGCCCGACGACGGCACCACGGTGTTGTAGGCGCGGCCGAGGCGGGTGATGGAATCCAAGAGGATGACCACGTCGCGGCCGTGCTCGACCAGGCGCTTGGCCTTCTCGATCACCATTTCCGCCACCTGGACGTGGCGCACCGCCGGCTCGTCGAAGGTCGAGGAAACGACCTCGCCGTTCACCGAGCGCTGCATGTCGGTCACTTCTTCCGGCCGCTCGTCGATCAAAAGCACGATCAGATAGCACTCGGGGTGGTTCGACGTGATCGAGTGGGCGATGTTCTGCAGCAGCACGGTCTTGCCGGTGCGCGGCGGCGCCACGATCAGCGCGCGCTGGCCCTTGCCGAGCGGCGCCACCAGATCAATCACCCGGGTCGACATGTCCTTCGAGGTCGGAACCTCGAGCTCCATGTTGAAGCGCTCGTCCGGATACAGCGGCGTCAGGTTGTCGAAGTGGATCTTGTGCCGCGCCTGTTCCGGCTCGGCGAAATTGATGGTGTTGACCTTGAGCAGCGCGAAATAGCGCTCGCCCTCCTTCGGACTGCGGATCTGGCCCTCGACGGTGTCGCCGGTGCGCAGCGAGAAGCGGCGGATCTGCGACGGCGACACGTAGATGTCGTCCGGTCCCGGCAGATAGTTGGCATCGGGGGAGCGCAGGAAGCCGAAGCCGTCCTGCAGCACCTCGACGACGCCCTCGCCGATGATGTCGACTTCGCTGGCCGCCAACTGCTTCAGGATGGCGAACATCAGTTCTTGTTTACGTAAAGTGCTGGCGTTCTCGACTTCCAGCTCTTCGGCAAATGCGATGAGATCGGGCGGAGATTTAGACTTGAGCTCTTGAAGCTTCATCTCCCGCATGGGGCATTCCTTAAACTGCGATCGCTCGGAGCGACCGAGTGAACATAAGATGGAGGGTGGGTGCAGATCGGGGAGCGGGTAATGCTGAGCGCGGGTACCGCTGACGCAGCCGAGCCGGGGCCCGGATGCAGGTCTGCTAATTCGGAGACACTTACTAATAGTCGCTTCGAACGCGACCTTCAAGACCGCAACGACCAATCGCCGGCTAAAACGGCTTCAGCACCACCAGAAGCACGATGAAGACCAGCGCAACCGCCGGAATCTCATTGATCAACCTGTAGAAACGGCTGGACCGCGTGTTGCGGTCTTCGGCGAATGCCCGGACCCAGGAGGCGCAGATCCCGTGCATCGCCGACAGGCCGAGCACCAGCAGCAGCTTCCCGTGCAGCCAGCCGGACGACCAGAATCCGCCCATCGTGGCGATCGCGATCCCGAAAATCCACGTGGCCACCATCGAGGGCGTCATGATGCCGCGGAGAAGCCGCCGTTCCATGACCTTGAAGGTCTCCGACTTGTCGGAGCCGATCGCCGCATCGGCGTGGTAGACCATCAGCCGGGGCAAATAGAGAAACGCCGCCATCCACGCGATGACGGAGAAGATGTGGGCGGCCTTCAGCCACAGATACAGACTGTCCATCGCATTCCGCTCATTGGTTCGCAGCCCCCCGGCCCGGTCTTGCCCCGCCTCCGGCCGGTTGCGGCAGGCGCGCCCCGCCCGCGCCGCCCTCATCCGTCCGGAAAGGCTCTATCCGGCGCTGCCGCGCACCCGCGCCACCATCTGCTCGACGTGGGCGATCGGCGTTTCCGGCACGATGCCGTGCCCGAGGTTGAACACGAACGGCCCGTCGGCGAGGTTCGAGAGGATCGCATCGACCCCCTCGTCGAGCATCGCCCCGCCGGCGACGAGCCGCATCGGGTCGAGATTTCCCTGGATGCAGACCTGCTGCTGGACCGCGCGGGCGGCATCGAAATCCACCGACCAGTCGAGCGACACGGCGTCGGGCCGCACCGCCTCGACGAACCCGGCAAGCCGCGTGCCTGCGGCGCGCGGAAACGCGATGATCGGCACGCCGGGCCGGGCTTCGCGCACCCTGGCGACGATCCGCGCGTTCGGATCGGTCGACCAGCGCGGGAACGACAGCGTGTCGAGCGCCCCGGCCCAGCTGTCGAAGATCTGCACGGCATCGCAGCCGGCATCGATCTGGGCGACCAGATGGGCCGCCACCGCTTCCACCAGGCAGTCCATCAGCCGCGCGAACCCCTCCGGATTGCCGTAGGAGGCGCGCCGCGCCGGCGCCTGGTCCGGGGTGGTGCGGCCGGCCAGCATGTAGGTGGCAAGCGTCCAGGGGGCGCCGGCAAAGCCGATCAGCGCCGTTCCGGAGGGAAGGGCCGCCCGGGTGATCCGGATCGCCTCGTAGACCGGCGCCAGATGATCGGGCAGCCGCGACTGGTCGAGGTCGCCGACCCGCTCAAGCGGGATCGGATCGAGCCGGGGCCCGACGCCTTCCTCGAAGCGGACCGCCTGGCCGAGGGCATCGGGGATGACGAGGATGTCGGAGAAGATGATCGCCGCGTCGAAACCGAAGCGGCGGATCGGCTGGAGCGTCGCCTCGCAGGCCAGCTCCGGCGTGTAGCAGAAGTCGAGAAAGCTCGGGGCGCTCGCCCGGATCTCCCGATATTCAGGGAGATATCTTCCCGCCTGCCGCATCATCCAGATCGGCGGGAGGTCCTGCTGGTCCCCCTTCAGGGTCCGTGCAAATCGGGTGGTCGGCCGGTTCGTCTCCTGGTCCACCGCGAGCTCCCTCTAATTAAATAAGAGATTCTAGAATCTTGAATTTCTATTTCTATTAGCCCGGTGGAGAGCGGGAATTAACGCCGCGTTCACCATCCGCCGTTGGCCTACTGGATCGCACCGGCGACGGAAAGCCCGCTGTCCACGATTGGGGATAAATCTTGCTTGACGCGGCGATCGGTCCCGCCCTGCCGGGCTCCGTCGCAGGCGGTCGGGCGATGGCGTTGCGGTGTCTCCCCGGGGATAACCGCGGCTGCATCCGGGACAAGCGAAATCCGTCCCCATTGTTCCATCTGCTGTATGGCCTGGTTCCCCCGCGGGACAAAGCGGTGGACGAATCCCGAGCCATCCGCGACCATGCGGCGGCCGGGGGGCTTCGAGCCGACTTTGCGCACAGTCCCCCACAGCCCCAGGAAGACACAGTGGATAAGCCGACATTCTTTCACCTGCACCTCGTGTCGGATTCCACGGGCGAAACGCTGATGACCGTGTCGCGCGCGGCGATCGCCCGCTACGAGAACGTCGAGGCGATCGAGCACGTCTATCCGCTGGTGCGCACCGATCGGCAGGTGAACCGGGTGCTGTCGGAGGTGGAGGCGAACCCCGGCATCGTCATGTTCACCCTCGTGGATCAGACGATTTCGGAACGCCTGCTGCGCCGTTGCCGCGAGATGAGCATCCCCTGCGTCGACGTCCTGGATCCGCTGGTACACGTGCTTCAGTCCTATCTCAACGTGCCGACCATCTCGCGCATCGGCGCCCAGCACTCTCTCGATGCCGACTATTTCCGCCGCATCGAGGCGCTGAACTTCGTCATGGTGCACGACGACGGCGCGCTTCCCGACGACATCGAGGAGGCCGACGTCATCGTCATCGGCGTCAGCCGCACCTCCAAGACGCCCACCTCGATCTATCTCGCCAACCGCGGCGTGAAGGCGACGAACATCCCGATCGTGCGGGACATGCCGGTTCCCCCCGTCGTGTTCACCGCCGAGCGGCCGCTGATCGTCGGTCTGGTGGCGACGCCGGAACGGATCGTCCAGCTGCGCGAGAACCGGTTGCTCTCGCTCAATGCGATCCGCACGGGCAGGGGCGACTATGTCGATCGGCACGCGGTCTCCCAGGAAATCGCCTATACGCGACGATTGTGCGCCGAGAACGAATGGCCGATCATCGACGTGACGCGGCGGTCGATCGAGGAGACGGCCGCGGCCATCCTGGCCCTGTTGAGTGACCGGAAATATGCTGCGAGCATCACCGAAGGCGGAGACATCTGACGTGACCGCCCTGGTTCTGGCGTCGCGAAGCGCGGCGCGCTCGCGGATGATGGCGGCCGCGGGCCTCAGCTTTTCCACCGCCGGCGCCGACATCGACGAGCGGGTTCAGGAGCTGGATCTCAGTGGGCTGGACCGGACGCCGGACCGCATTGCGGCGCATCTTGCCTCGGTGAAGGCGGCGGCCGTCGGCAGTCAGTTTCCCGACGCGGTCGTCGTCGGCGCCGACCAGACGCTGGACCTGGAGGGCGAACGGTTCGTGAAGCCGAAGGACCTCGACGAGGCCCGCGCGCAGCTTCTGCGCCTGAAGGGCCGCAGCCACGTGCTGCATTCCGCCGTGGCCTGCGTGCGCGGCGGCGAGGTCGACTGGCAGTGCGTGGAAACCGCGCGCCTGACGATGCGGGACTTCTCCGACCGCTTCATCGACGATTATCTCGCGGTGGCGGGGGCCCGTGCCCTGTCGAGCGTCGGTGCCTATCATCTCGAGGGCGTCGGGGTTCAGCTGTTCGAGAAGGTCGAAGGCGACTTCTTCACCATCCTCGGTCTGCCGCTTCTGCCGCTGCTCTCCTATCTCCGCGCCACGGGAATCGTCGCGTCGTGAGCGATGATCTGCCCCGCGCCGCGGTGATCGGCTGGCCGGTCGCGCACTCGAGGTCGCCCCTCATCCACGGCCACTGGCTGAAAAGCCTCGGGATTCCAGGCAGCTACGACCGCATCGCCGTCCCCCCGGAAGCTGCTGACGGGTTCTTTCGCGACTTTCGTTCAAGCGGCCTGACCGGCGCCAACGTCACCCTGCCCCACAAGATCCGCGCGGCGTCGGCCTGTGCCGGGCTGAGCGAGGCGGCCCGGGCGATGGGCGCGGTCAACACCCTCTGGTGGGAAGGGGACCGCCTCCTCGGCGACAACACCGACGCCTACGGCTTTCTCGCCAATCTCGACCAGCGCCTCCCCGGCTGGAGCGACGCGCCGGCCACCGCGCTCGTTCTCGGTGCGGGCGGCGCTGCCCGCGCGGTGGTCTACGGTCTCGTGCAGCGCGGATTCCGGGTGGTGGTCGCCAACCGCACGGCGGCGCGGACCGCCGAGCTGGCGGCGCTGTTTCCGGGTGCCGTGGCCGGCGACTGGGCGGCGGCCATGGCTCCGGACGGGGACACCACCTTCGTGGTCAACACGACCAGCCTCGGCATGGGCGGCGGCCCGGACCTGCCGATCGACCTCGCCCGGCTGGAGCCGGAGGCCATCGTGACCGACATCGTCTACACCCCCGTCGAGACCGGGCTCCTGACCCGCGCGCGCGCCGCCGGGCTCCGCACCGTCGACGGGCTCGGCATGCTGCTGCACCAGGCCGTTCCGGGCTTCGAGCGCTGGTTCGGCGTGCGTCCCGAGGTGACGGAAGATCTCCGCGCCCGCGTGCTCGACGACATCGGAGCGCCGGCATGATCGTGCTGGGGCTCACCGGTTCGATCGGCATGGGCAAGTCGACCACGGCACGCATGTTCGCGGACGAAGGCGTGCCGGTCTACGACGCCGACCGGGCGGTCCACATGCTCTATCGCGGGCGGGCGGTGGAACCGGTGGAGGCGGCGTTTCCGGGCGTTGCCGTCGACGGCGTCATCGACCGCGGCCGCCTCGGCGAGCGGGTGCTCCAGGATGCGGCGGCCATGAAGGCTCTGGAGGCGATCGTCCACCCGATGGTGCGCGAAGAGGAAAACGCCTTCCTGGAGCGCGCGCGGTCCTCGCTGGCGCGCTGCGCGGTGCTCGACGTGCCGCTGCTGTTCGAAACCGGACGCCAGGGCCGCACCGACGCGGTCGTCGTGGTCACCGCCGACCCGGAGATCCAGAGGACGCGCGTGCTGGCGCGCGAAGGGATGACGCAGGCGCGGTTCGAAGGCATCCTCGCCAAGCAGATGCCCGATTCGGAGAAGCGTCGGCGCGCGCATTTCCTGATCGACACGGGTCACGGGCTGGAGCCGGCCGCGCGCGCCGTGCGGGCGATCCTGACCGCCGTGGCCTTCATGTCGGGGACAACGGCCCGCGGCCCGTTGTGAGCGCGGTGCGCCGCGTGCGACACCGGACGGGGCAACACGGACACGAACCAGCATGCGCGAGATCGTTCTTGATACGGAAACGACGGGCCTCAGCCCGAAGAGCGGCGACCGGCTGGTGGAGATCGGCGCCGTCGAGCTGATCAACCACATCCCGTCCGGCAACCACTACCACGTCTACATCAACCCGATGCGCGACGTGCCCGACGAAGCATTCCGGGTGCATGGCCTGTCGACGGAGTTCCTGCGCGACAAGCCGCTGTTCGCCGACGTGGTCGACGACTTCCTGGCCTTCATCGGCGAGGATCCGCTGGTCATCCACAACGCCGACTTCGACATGGGCTTCATCAACTGGGAGCTCGGGCTGCTTCAGCGGCCGGCCATCGGCAACCACCGGGTCGTCGACAGTCTCGCGCTGGCGCGCCGCCGGCATCCGGGCGGCTCGAACAGCCTCGATGCGCTCTGCACGCGCTATGCGATCGACAATTCCCGTCGCGAGAAGCACGGCGCGCTGCTCGACTCCGAGCTGCTGGCCGAGGTCTACCTGGAGCTGATCGGCGGGCGGCAGTCGATGCTCACCCTGGTCACCGGCGGCGGCCAGGAGGCCGGAAATGGCCGGCTGCCGGGTGGCCAGAGGGCGCCGGCGCGCCAGCGGCCCGAGCCGCTTCCCCCGCGCCTGAGCGAGGCCGAGATCGCCGCCCACGCCGCCTTCGTGGCCAGCTTCGGGGGAGATCCCCTCTGGCACACCTACGGGCCGGCCGCTCCCGAAGAGCCGGCCGGCCGCGTCGCGGGTTAGAGCATTTCCCGTTCAGATCGCAGCGATCTGAACGAAAAGGAATTGCTCAGGGGTTTGAATCTGGAGCCACTTCCTGGCGATCAGGTGGACCCACCTGATCGGATAAGGCTCCAGCTCAGTTCGGCGTCGGCGAGCTGTTCTGCGCTTCCGCCAGGTTGCGGCGGTAGAGCGCCGCGAAGTCCACCGGATCGACCATCAGCGGCGGGAAGCCGCCGTTGCGGGTCGCGTCGGCGACGATCTGCCGCGCGAACGGGAACAGCAGCCGCGGTCCCTCGATCAGCAGGAACGGGTGCAGGTGCTCCTTCGGCACGTTGTGGAGCCGGAAGATGCCCGCGTAGTCGAGTTCCACGTGAAACAGCCGGCTGTCCTCGGCCCCGGCGGTCGCCTCGAGCTTCAGCGTGACCTCGAAATCGGCCTCCGAAAGCTGGCGGGCCGTCACGTTCACGTCGATGTTGATCTTCGGGCCTTCGGCCTGCTGCTGCAGCGAATGCGGCGCGCGCGGGTTCTCGAAGGAAAGGTCCTTGGCGTACTGCGCGAGGACGCGGATCCCGGGCTGGTCGCTGGAGGCTCCCTCCGGTGCACCGGTCGCGGCATCGTCGGAGGACGAAGAAATGTCGCTCATAAGGCTGATCCGTTGATGGGCCGCGTCGGGCGGCAAGGGGTGACGGTTCCGGCTGAGGCCGTACGCCAAAACGGCCCGGGCCTCAAGGGCGGCTGCGGGGCCGGGCCGGGGTCAGGGGCGCTTCGGCGGGGTGCCGGACCCCGGCAGCCGGCCCGGGTCGCCGCCGGTCCACGGCGAGTTCGGGTCGGCCGGTCCGTAGTCGTCCGCGTCGAGGTCGACCACCGGGCCGCGCGACCGCGTGCCGCCCGCCGCCGTCGGCCGCGCCACGGTCACCGCGATCCGGCCGCGGATCAGGTTCCACAGCCGATCGCGCACCGGCGGCACGAACAGCAGGAAGCCCAGGGTGTCGGTGACGAAGCCGGGGGTGAGCAGCAGGATGCCCGCCACCAGGATCATCGCGCCGTGGCCGAGTTCGGCGCCGGGAACCCGCCCGGCATCCATCTCGGTGCGCACCCGGCCGAGGATGGACAGCCCCTGGTGGCGCAAAAGCATGCTGCCGATCACCGCCGTCAGAAACACGAGCCCGATGGTCGGCAGCACGCCGATCTCGCTGCCGACGAGAATGAAGACCGAAATCTCCAGGACGGGGATGGCAAGAAGACCCAGAAACAGGATCAGTCCAAGTGGCATCGGCGGGCGCTCATGTGCTCGTCGTGTTTCGGGCCGCTGCGGTGGAAGCGGGGGCCGGCGGCCGGCCCGCCCCACCATATGGTTGTCATCCGGGCGAGTTCGAGGGCCGATCGGCGATAGACCCGCCCCGATTGCTTCGATAGGGTGCCGACAACGGCTGTTTTGTCGCGATGCCTTTATCGGCGTCGATCGGGCATTACATAGTCACACAGGTCAACATGCGGCCAATCAGCGAGGGGCGCGCGCCCCAGCGGCAGCGCCGCGAGTGCGAGCCGAACGGTAGTCGGTTATGAGCGAGTTCTTCGACATCTACAATGTCATCTTCCTGGCACTCGCGGTGGCGATCTTTCTCCGCCTGCGGTCCGTGCTCGGACGCCGCACGGGCGGCGAGCGACGTCCGTTCGACCCCTATTCGGCGCGCGAACGCAGCGAGCCCGCCACCGAAGCCGGCCACGACAACGTGGTGAGCCTGCCGCGTCCCGCCTCCGAGCCGTCCGGCTCGTCGGCCGCCTCGGTCGAGGAGCGGATCGCCAAGACCGCGGCGCCCGGAACGCCGCTCTACGACAAGCTGTCGGCCATCGCCGAGGTGGACCCGAACTTCGATCCGAAGTCGTTCGTCGACGGCGCCCGCATGGCCTACGAGATGATCGTGACGGCCTTCGCCGAAGGCGACCGCGCGGCGCTCGACCCTCTGTTGTCGAAGGACGTGCACGACGGCTTCGTCGGCGCCATCAACGACCGCGAGCAGCACCAGCAGCGCATCACCTCGACGCTGATCGGCATCGAGAAGGCCGACATCGTCGATGCGGCGCTGAAGGACACCACCGAGCAGGTGACGGTCCGCTTCCAGAGCCAGATGATCTCGGCCACCTTCGACGCCGCCGGCGAGGTGATCGACGGCGATCCCAACAAGGTCGCCGAGGTCACCGACATCTGGACGTTCGCGCGCGATGTCACGGCGTCGGATCCGAACTGGAAGCTGGTCGCCACCGAATCGGCCTGATGGCGGCGCGCCACGCCGCACGCCGCGCGGTCCGGGCGGCCATCGTCGCCGCCATGGCGATGGGGGCTGCGCCGATGCCGGCATCGGCGGTGACCCTCGCGAACCTGCCCGGCTGGTCCGATGCACCGATGGCGGCGAGCTTCGCGGCCTTCCGCCGCAACTGCGCCACCCTGATCGTCGAGGCGCCCGCCTTCGGGCCGGCCTGCCAGGCCCAGTCCGCCCTCCCCGACACCGTCGACGATCCCGCCGCGCGTGCCTTCTTCGAGACCTGGTTCCGGCCGGTGCGCGTCGGCGACGCGGGCAGCGGCTTCCTCACCGGCTATTTCGAGCCCGAGATCGCCGCCTCGCGGGTCCGCTCCCCCGACTTCCAGGTGCCGGTCTATCGCCGGCCGGCCGACCTCGTCGACGTCGACCCGTCCACCGTTCCGGCCGGCTTTCCCGCCGGGCTCAGCTTCGCGCGCCGCACCGCGGCCGGGCTCGTCCCCTACCCCGACCGGGCCGCCATCAACGCTGGCGCGCTCGCCGGCCGCGGCCTCGAGCTCGCTTTTCTCGCCGACCCCGTCGACGCCTTCTTCATGCAGGTGCAGGGCTCGGCGCGGCTGCGCTTTGCCGACGGCAGCACGCTGCGCGTCAACTACGCCGGCAAGACCGGCCACCCCTACACCGCCATCGGACGCATCGTCATCGACGAAGGGCACATCCCCCGCGAGGCGCTCGACTACGCGCGGCTGCGCGCCTGGCTGAAGGCGCATCCGGCCGACGCCGCCCGGATCATGGAGCGCAACCGCTCCTACATCTTCTTCGCGCCGGTGGAGGGGCTTCGCGAGGACGACGGTCCCCTGGGGGCGGCGGGATTTCCCCTCATCGCCGAGGTCAGCCTGGCGGTCGACCCGGCCCACAACCCGTTCGGCACGCCGATCTGGATCGATGCCCGGCTGCCCGCCTCGGAGGCGGCCGATGCGCCGTTTCGCCGGCTGATGGTCGCCGAAGACCGCGGCTCGGCGATCCTCGGGGCGGCGCGCGGCGACGTCTTCTTCGGGTCGGGGGAGGCCGCCGGGGCCCGCGCCGGGCGGATCCGCCATGGCGCGACCTTCTACCGGCTGGTGCCGGTGTCGGGTGGGGCGCCGGCGGCGGCCGGCGGGTCCGATGAGCGTTAGGCGGCGCGGCCCGCGCCGGCTCAGCGACGAGGAACGCCAGCTCTGGCTGAAGGTCGCGGAGAGCGTCGCGCCGATCAAGGCGGCCCGGCGCATCGCCGTGAAGCCGAAGGCCCAGCCGAAGCCGCCGCCCGAGCCGGCGGTGCCGGCCGTCGAGGAGCCGGCGGCGCCGAAGAAGCCGGGCAAGCCGGTGCGGGTGCGCCCGTCCGGGCCGGCCCCGGTGGTGCCGGTGACGGTGTCGCTGGCGAAGCCGCATCTGGCGGCGGTGGAGCGGAAGACGGAGCGCAAGCTCGCCCGCGGCGCCGTCGACATCGATGCCCGGCTCGACCTGCACGGCCTGCGCCAGGATGCGGCCCACCGCGCGCTCAGGGCCTTCATCGTCGGTGCCCAGAGCCGCGGCGCCCGCATCGTTCTGGTGATCACCGGCAAGGGGCGCAGCGGCGAGGGCGACGAGGCGGGCGTGCTGCGCCGTGCCGTGCCGCGCTGGCTGGAGGCGCCGGACCTGCGGCCGCTGGTGGTGGGCGTTTCGGTGGCGCACCGCTCCCACGGCGGCGACGGCGCGCTCTACGTGCAGGTGCGGCGCAAGTAGCCCGGCCCGCGGCCCGGCCGCCGGGGCGCGTCCGCGCGGATCGCGGCGATCCGGACGGGCCGGCCTATCCGCGCCGGCCGCCGATGAAGCCGACGATGTCCTTCACCGCGTCGATCACCGGCGCCGCCAGCGCGCTCGCCTGCTCCGCGCCCCGTCCGAGCACCCCGTCCAGGTGGGCCGGATCGCCGAGCAGGCGGCGCATCTCGCCGTTCATCGGCGCCAGCTTCTCCACCGCCAGCTCGGCAAGCGCCGGCTTGAAGGTGGCAAACGGCGCCCCGCCGAACTCCGCCAGCACCGCTTCCCGGCTCATGTCGGCGAGCGCGGCGTAGATGCCGACCAGGTTGTCGGCCTCGGGCCGGCCCTCCAGCCCCTTCGTCTCGCTCGGCAGCGGCTCCGGATCGGTCTTCGCCTTGCGGATCTTCTGGGCGATGGTGTCGCGGTCATCGGTCAGGTTGATGCGCGAATTGTCCGAGGCGTCCGACTTCGACATCTTCTTGGAGCCGTCGCGCAGGCTCATCACCCGGGTCGCCGGGCCCTGGATCAGCGGCTCGGTGAGCGGGAAGAAGCCCTCGTCGCCATGGCCCAGCTCGGCGATGCGCGCGGCGTAGTCGTGGTTGAACTTCTGCGCGATGTTGCGGGTCAGCTCTAGGTGCTGCTTCTGGTCCTCGCCCACCGGCACGTGGGTGGCGCGATAGGCGAGAATGTCCGCCGCCATCAGGGTCGGGTAGGCGAACAGCCCGACGGAGGCGTTCTCCTTGTCCTTGCCGGCCTTTTCCTTGAACTGGGTCATCCGGTTCAGCCAGCCCATGCGGGCGACGCAGTTGAACACCCAGGCGAGCTCGGCGTGCTGGTGCACCTGGCTCTGGTTGAAGATGATGTGCTTCTCGGGATCGATGCCGGCGGCGATGAACGCGGCGGTCACGCTGCGGATCGCCGTCGCCAGCTCGCGCGGCTCCTGCCACACGGTAATCGCGTGCATGTCCACCACGCAGTAGACGCAGGGATACTCGTCCTGCAGCGCCACGAAGCGCGTGATGGCGCCGAGATAGTTGCCGAGGTGGAGATTTCCGGTCGGCTGAACGCCGGAAAAGACACGGGGTTCGAACGGCGTCATCCGGATGGACCAATCCTGTCGCGGGAGAAAGCGAGGGGTTTATGGCGAAGCGGCGCCGGGTTCGCAACCCGCCTCGTGCGGAGCGGGCGGATCAGGCGGGCGGCGTGGTGCTGCGCCGCCCGGCGATCTGTCCGAGCGAGCGCTTCAGGTCGATGGCGCCGGTCAGCTGGCAGAAGGCGAAGAAGGCCGTCATGCCGACGCCGACCAGCAGCACCAGGGCGCCGCCGCGCACCAGCAGCGAGGGGGCCACGAACGCCTGCGCCAGCAGGATGGCGAGGCCGTAGACGATCGCTCCCATCAGCACGCTGGATAGCAGGATCCGCGGCAGCCGGCGCCGCAGCAGCGCGTCGGGCCGGTAGTTGCCGCGCCGCACCAGCGTCGCCCACAGCAGCACAACGTTCACCCAGCCGGCGAGCGAGGTGCCGAGCGCGATGCCGACGTGGGCGAGGATCGGGAACAGTGCCAGCGCGGTGACCACGTTCACCCCCATGGCGATGCCGGCGAACCACATCGGGGTGGCGGTGTCCTCGCGGGCGAAATAGGCGGGCGACAGCACCTTGATCAGCACGAACGCCGGCAGCCCCAGCCCGTAGGCGGCGAGCGCGCCGGCGGTGGCGATCGTGTCGGCGGCATCGAAGGCGCCGCGCTGGAACAGCACCGAGATGATCTCGCCGGGCACCAGCACCAGCGCCACCGCGGCCGGCAGCGTCAGCACCAGCGAGAATTCCAGCGCCCGGTTCTGGGTGTGGTGGGCGCCGTCGCCGTCGCCGCCGCGCAGCCGCCGCGCGAGATCCGGCAGCAGCGCCACGCCGATGGCGATGCCGACGACGCCGAGAGGCAGCTGGTAGATGCGGTCGGCGTAATAGAGGTAGGACACCGCGCCCGGCAGGAACGAGGCGATGATCGTGCCCACCATGATGTTGATCTGGGTGATGCCGCCGGCGATCACGCCGGGAACGCCCAGGTGCAGCAGCCGCTTGACGCGGGGCGTCCATCGCGGCCGCCGGAGCGCGAAGTGGAAGCCGTGGCGGCGCACGGCGACGAAGAGCATGCCCGCCTGCACGATGCCGGCGGCGAACACGCCCCACGACAGCACCCAGCCGGCGGCCTCGGTCTGCGCCAGGCCGGCCAGGCCGATGCCGGTCAGCACGGCGATCAGCACGATGTTGAGCAGCACCGGCGCGAAGGCGGCGGCGGCGAACCGGTCGAAGGTGTTGAGGATGCCGGACAGGAAGGCCACCAGCGACATCGCCACGAGATAGGGGAAGCAGATCCGCGTCAGCGCCACGGTGATCGCGAACTTGTCGGCGTCGTCGCCGGCGAACCCCGGCGCGATCACCCAGACCAGCAGCGGCGTGAAGAGCTCCGCCAGCACGGCGGTTGCCACCAGCACGACCAGCAGCGCCGATAGGATCTCCTCGGCGAACCGGCGGGCGTCGGCGGCGCCGCCCTCCTCCACCGAGCGGGCGAACAGCGGCACGAAGGCGGAGTTGAACGCCCCTTCGGCGAACAGCCGGCGGAACAGGTTGGGCAGCTTGAACGCCACGAAGAACGCGTCGGCCACGACGCCCGTGCCCAGGAAGGCGGCGATCAGGATGTCGCGGGCGAAGCCCAGGACGCGGCTCATCATGGTGAACGAGCCGACGGTGGCGAAATTGCGAAGGAGGTTCACGTCGAGAGCCTCTGGCGACGCCGCAGCGTGTTGCGCGAATCGTCCCTATATCACGCGGCGGACTGGTCGCGGGACTTCGAACCGGCCCGGGTGGTGCCGTTGTCGAAGGCGGCGGTCAGCCGGCGCTTGATGCGGCCTTCGCGCGGCGCGTTCACCACCTTGTGGCCGATCAGGTCGGTCACGTAGAACACGTCGACCACCCGCTCGCCGAACGTCGCGACGTGCGCCGAGGCGATATTCAGGTTGAGGTCGGAGATCGCCCGGGTGAGGTCGTAGAGCAGCCCCGGCCGGTCGAGACCGGAGATCTCCAGCACCGTGTGCCGCTCCGACCAGCTGTTGTGCAGCAGCACCTCGGTCGACAGCCGGAACGGCTTCGGCCCCGACTTCTTGCGGATGCGCTGCTCGACGCGGTCGGGCAGCTTCTCGCGGCCGCTCAGCGACCGCTCGATCAGATCGAGGATCCGCTCGGCGCGGCGGGTCTCGTCCTCGATGGTGTCGAATTCGCGGGTGATCGCGATGGTGTCGAGCGCGAAGCCGTCGGTGGTCGTGAAGATCTGGGCGTCGACGATGTTGGCGCCGGCGACCGAGCACGAGCCGAAGATCACCGACAGCAGCCGCGGATGGTCCGGCGCCAGCACGGTCAGCCGGGTGACGCCGCCGCTTCCCTCCACCTGCACGTCGGTCGCGAACTGCTTTCCCGACAGGCTCGCTTCGCGGATGAACCGGGCATGGGCGATCTTCTCCGGCAGGTCGACGCGCAGCCAGTACGGGTCGTAGTGCCGGTCGGCGTAGGTGGTGAGCTCGGCCTCCGGCCAGTCCGAAAGGGCCTGGCGCAGCTGCTCCTGGGCCGCCGCCACGCGCTGGGCGCGCGACAGGCGCGAGTGGCCGCCGGCCAGCCGCGGTTCGGTCTCGTCGTAGAGCACGCGCAGCAGCTGCGCCTTCCAGCCGTTCCAGACGCCCGGCCCGACGGCGGCGATGTCCGCCTCGGTCAGGATCTCCAGCAGCTTCAGCCGCTCGGGGCTCTGCACCACGTCGGCGAAGTCGCCGATCGTCTTGGCGTCGCCCAGGTCGCGCGACTGGGCGGTCACGCTCATCACCAGGTGGTATTCGACCAGCCAGGCGATGGTCTCGGTCTCCGAGGCGGAAAATCCGAAGCGGGGACCGAGCTTGCGGGCGATCTTGGCGCCCAGGATCGAGTGATCCTCCGGCCGGCCCTTGGCGATGTCGTGCAGGAACATCGCCGCATAGAGCAGCCGCCGGCTCTGGATGGAGGCGAACAGCGACGTGGCCAGCGGATGCCGGCCTTCCAGCGAGCCGCGCTCGATGTCGGCCAGGATGCCGATGCTGCGGATCAGGTGCTCGTCGACGGTGTAGTGATGATACATGTTGAACTGCATCATCGCGACGACCCGGCCGAACTCGGTCACGAAGCGGCCGAGCACGCCCGCCTCGTTCATGGCGCGCAGCACCGTCTCCGGATCGTTCTTCGACGTCAGGATCTCGACGAACAGCCGGTTCGCCTCGGCGTTTTCGCGCAGCGTCGCGTCGATCAGCTTGAGCGAGCGGCGGATCAGCGTCATCGCGTCGGGGTGAAAGGCCAGCCCGTGCTTGTCGGCGGCAAGGAAGATCCGGATCAGGTTGACCGGATCGCGCTGGAACACCTCGGTGTCGGCGATGCTGATGCGGTCGTGATCGATCAGGAAGTCCTCGAAGCCGCGGATCGTCCGCTTCTTGCTTCGCCGCATGGTGCGCAGGAAGCGGTTGAGGCCGGGCGTCTGCTTGACCTGCTCCTCCTCCAGCGCGGAACAGAAGATGCGGGTCAGGTCGCCGACGTCCTTGGCCACCAGGAAGTAGTGCTTCATGAAGCGCTCGACGTCGCGCAGCCCCGGGTGGGAGGTGTAGGCCAGCCGGAGCGCGATCTCGCGCTGCACGTCGAACGACAGCCGTTCCTCCGGCCGTCCGGTCAGGAAGTGCAGGTGGCAGCGCACCGCCCAGAGAAAGTCCTCGCACTTGCGGAACAGCCGGTAGTCGCCGCGCGAGAACACGCCCAGGCGCACCAGCTCCTCGCCGGTGCGGACCCGGAAGAAGTACTTGGCGATCCAGAACAGCGTGTTGAGATCGCGCAGGCCGCCCTTGCCTTCCTTGACGTTCGGCTCGACCAGGTAGCGCGAGCGCCCCTGCCGGCGGTGGCGCTCGTCGCGCTCGGCCAGCTTGGCGGCAATGAACTCGGCCGCCGTTCCGCGCACGACGGATTCGTCGAAGCGCCGGATCAGCTCCGCGGCGAGGTCCTCGTCCCCCCACAGCGGCCGTGCCTCCAGCATGGCCGTGCGCACCGTCATGTCCGAGCGGCTCATGCGGATGCAGTCTTCGATGGACCGCGTCGCGTGGCCGACGGTCAGGCCCAGGTCCCACAGCATGTAGAGGATCGCCTCGATGACGCTCTCCACCCAGGCGGTCTGCTTGTAGGGAAACAGGAACAGCAGATCGATGTCGGAGCCGGGCGCCAGCGTGCCGCGGCCGTAGCCGCCGACGGCGATGATCGCCACCTTCTCCGCCGACGACGGATTGTCGGCCGGGTAGGCGTAGGAGGTCACCACCTGGGCGATCGCGATGATCAGGTCGTCGTGCAGCCGGGCGATGCGCCGCGCGCAGAGGATGCCGCCGCCGTCCTCGCCGAGCAGCCGCTCGATCTCCCTCAGCGCCGCCTCGCGTTCTTCCTTGAGGATGGCCAGGAGATCGCCGCGGGCGAGGTCCCAGTTTCCGCGGTCCTCGCGCAGCCGCTCGACGAGACGGTCCGTCAGCGCCGCGCCGTCGAGAACCGCTTGCGGTCCGTGGGGCACCCGCTTGATGCCCGGGGTATCGGCAAGCGTCACCAGGTTCGCTCCAGTGCGGGCCCTTGCGGCGGCCGCTGTTGCTCCGTTGCGCGACCATAGCCGATCGGGGCGTCAGCCGCGAGATGGGTGTGCGCCGCGACCTCGCCGATCAGCGCGTTGAGAACCAGCATCCCGCGCTCGGTGGCGATCAGCCGGCGGTCGCCCCAGCGCAGCAGCCCTTCCTCCTCCAGCGGCGCCAGCGGCGGCCGGTCGATGACCCGGCCGGTCCGCGCCCGCAGCCGGTCGAGGTCGATGCCCTCGGTGAGGCGCAGCCCCATCACCAGGAACTCCTCGGCGCTTTCCTCGTGGGTCAGCGGCGCGTCCTCCACGTAGCCGTGGCCGTCGGCCGCCACCGCCGCGCGCCAGCTCTCCGGCAGCTTGGCCGCCACCGTCGCATGTCGCACGCCCGCCACCGTCAGCCGGCCGTGCGCGCCGGGGCCGATGCCCACATAGTCGCCGCCGCGCCAGTAGGTGAGGTTGTGCCGGCACTCCGCGCCGGGCGCGGCGTGGTTCGACACCTCGTAGGCGGGCAGCCCGGCGTCGGCGGTGATCGCCCGGGTCGCCTCGAACAGGTCGGCGCCCAGGTCGTCGTCGGGGATGGCGAACTTGCCGGCCCGGTGCAGCCGGTGGAAGGGCGTCTCCTCCTCGATGGTGAGCTGGTAGAGCGACAGGTGATCGGGGGCGAAGGCCAGCATCTCGCCCAGTTCGCGGGCCCACGCCGCCACCGTCTGGCCAGGTCGGGCGTAGATGAGGTCGCAGGACACCCGGGCGAAGGTCGCGCGCGCGATGCCGATCGCCCGGCGCGCCGCGGCGACGTCGTGCAGCCGCCCGAGGAAGCGCAGCTGGTCGTCTTCCAGCGACTGGATGCCCAGCGAGACGCGGTCGACGCCGGCCAGCCGGTAGCCGGCGAAGCGGTCCGCCTCGACGCTCGACGGATTGGCCTCCAGGGTGATCTCGCAGTCGTTGGCGATGCGCCAGGTGCGGCTGACCGCGTCGATGACGCGCCCCACCGTCGCCGGATCCATCAGCGACGGCGTGCCGCCGCCGAAGAACACGCTGGTGACGGTGCGCCCCGGCACCCGCTCGGCCGCGAAGGCGAGCTCGCGCACCAGCGCGTCGGCATAGGACGCCTGGTCGACGCCGCCGTGGCGGACGTGGCTGTTGAAGTCGCAGTACGGGCACTTGGCCGCGCAGAACGGCCAGTGGACGTAGACCGCCAGGCTGCCCTCGCCGCCGGCCGCCGGATCCGCGGGGGTCAGCGCGCCAGGCACGTTTCCGCCAGCGCCTTGAAGGCGCGCGCGCGGTGGGAGAGCGCTGTCGCCGCGCCGGGTCGCCATCCGTGCTTCTCCTCCGCCGTCATCTCTCCGAACGTCCGCTCGAAGCCGTCGGGGAGGAATATGGGGTCGTAGCCGAAGCCTTTCGCCCCCCGGGGCGGCCAGACCAGCGTTCCGGCCACCTCGCCGGGGAACACCTCCACGTGGCCGTCGGGCCAGGCGAGCGCCAGCACGGCGACGAACTGGCCGCGGCGCTCCTCTGGCGCGACCGCACCGCACGCCTGCAGCTTCTCCTCGACGTTGCGCATCGCCTGGGCGAAGTCCTTGTCGGGGCCCGCCCAGCGCGCCGAATAGATGCCGGGCTCGCCGCCCAGCGCATCCACCGCCAGGCCGGAATCGTCGGCGAGCGCCGGCTTGCCCGACGCCGCCACGGCGGCGCGCGCCTTCAGGACGGCGTTCTCCACGAAGCTGGTGCCGGTCTCCTCCGGCTCCGGCAGCCCGAGGTCGGCGGCCGCCACGACGGTGATCGGGAAGCTCGCCAAAAGGTCGCGGATCTCGCGCACCTTGCCGGCGTTGTGGCTGGCGACGACGAGTTCGTCTTCGCTGAACGGGCGGATCGGCATGGTCAGCTGATCGCCAGCTTCTGCAGCTCGACCAGCTGGCCGATGCCGAGTTCGGCGAGGTCGACGAGGCTGCCGAACTCCTCGCGCGAGAACGGCGTGCGCTCCGCGGTGCCCTGGATCTCGATGATCCCCCTGGCGCCGGTCATCACGAAGTTCGCGTCGGTCTCGGCCTCGGAATCCTCCGGATAGTCCAGGTCGAGCACCGGCGTGCCCCGGTAGATGCCGCAGGAGACCGCCGCCACGTGATCGCGCAGCACCTGGCCGCCGCGCAGCATGTTGCGCGCCGCCATCCAGGCGAGGCAGTCCGACAGCGCCACCCAGGCGCCGGTGATCGCCGCCGTGCGGGTGCCGCCGTCGGCCTGGATGACGTCGCAGTCGATGGAGATCTGGCGCTCGCCCAGCGCCTTGCGGTCGACGACGGCGCGCAGCGAGCGGCCGATCAGCCGCTGGATCTCCTCGGTCCGACCCGACGGCTTGCCGGCCTTCACCTCGCGCTGCATGCGGGTGTTGGTGGCGCGCGGCAGCATGCCGTACTCGGCCGTCACCCAGCCCTCGCCGCCGCCCCTCAGCCAGGGCGGCACGCGCTCTTCCAGGCTGGCGGTGCACAGCACATGGGTGTGGCCGAACTTGACGAAGCACGAACCCTCGGCATGCCGCGAGATGCCGCGCTCGAGCGACACGGGCCGCAGTTCGTCGGGCGCGCGGTTGGATGGGCGCATGCGGGCAGTCTCCCCTGGAGGTCTCTCGGGTGTGCGGGGTCTAGTAACCAGCTTTGCCGGGAAGCGTAAAGGCGCGGCGGCCGGTTCGGCCTTGACGGATGGTGCACCGGGGCCAGCATAGGCCTACATAGGGGGTACGTAGGCAGAAGAGGGACCGGCCGGCGGCAAAGGCGTCTCGCCCGGCGCGCGGCACCGGTCCCGCCCATCACCTGGAGGTGCGCGCCGTGGCTTCGGATCGCTGGATCGAACCGCCACACTCGAACCTGGTCGACCTCGACGCGAGGTCCCGGGACATCTTCAAGCAGATCGTCGAGTCCTATCTGGACACCGGCGAACCCATCGGCTCGCGCAACATCTCCCGGCGCCTCGCCACGGTGCTGTCGCCGGCGTCGGTGCGCAACGTCATGGCCGACCTGGAATCGCTGGGACTGATCTACGCCCCGCACACCAGCGCCGGCCGCCTTCCCACCGAGCAGGGCCTGCGCTTCTTCGTCGACGCGCTGCTGGAGATCGGCGACCTGTCCGACCAGGACCGCGCCGGCATCGAGGCCCAGGTGCGCGCCGGCGGCTCCGACCGGGGGCCCGACGCGCTGCTCCACGAGGCCAGCCAGATGCTGTCCGGCCTGTCGCGCGGGGCCGGCGTCGTCGTCGTCTCCAAGGCCGATCTCCGGATGAAGCACGTGGAATTCGTGCGCCTCGACGCCGCCTCGGCCCTGGTCGTGCTGGTCGGCGAGAACGGCTCGGTGGAAAACCGCATCGTCGACCTGCCGCCCGGCCTGCCGTCGTCGGCGCTCACCGAGGCGACCAACTATCTGAACGCCCACATCCGCGGCAAGACGCTGGCCGAGGCGATCACCGCGCTGAAGAGCCTGAAGGTCCAGCAGCAGGCCGAGCTCGACGACCTCACCCAGCGGATGGTGGATGCCGGCATCGCCACCTGGGCCGGCAGCGGCAGCAACGGCGACGGCACGCTGATCGTCCATGGCCGCGCCAACCTGCTGGAGGATCTGACCGCCCAGGAGGACCTGGAGCGCATCCGCCGCCTGTTCGACGACCTGGAGAGCAACAAGGAACTGCTGCAGCTCCTCGACCTCGCCGACGACGCCGACGGCGTGCGCATCTTCATCGGCTCGGAGAACAAGCTGTTCTCCATGTCCGGGTCGTCGCTGGTGGTCTCCCCCTACCGCGACGAGGACAACCGGGTGGTCGGCGTGCTCGGCGTCATCGGGCCCACTCGGCTCAACTACGGGCGGATCATCCCGATGGTCGACTACACGGCGCGTCTGGTGGGACGGCTGGTCCGCTGAGCCGGGCGGCGCTGTCGCCATGCCGCAAAATGCGGCATGGATGAGACACCCGGCGCGAAAAGTCGTCGCCGGACCGATTCGCGTGGGTGCCTCGGAGCGATTCGCGGTTTATATGTTCGGCTCAAGCGTTTGAGCGTCGTTCCGGGGCCTGGGGTGTCTGCGGGAACCGGCTGCAGGGAGATCGACAGTATGATGAGGAGCTTCGCCGCAACCGCAGTGGTGCTGCTGGCCACCGCGCCGGCCGTCCCGGCTCTGGCGCAGCCCGCTGCGGAGATCACCGTGACGCCGGGCGGATACGCCTATCCCGGCCCCTACGGTCCGAACCTTCCCGGCGTCTACATGCTGACCAATTCCGGCCTGCCCACCGGCCCGGACATCAACAGCGGCCAGCTGAAGTCGCCGAACCTCGACATGCCCGTCAACGGCCTGACCTACGACCAGCCGATGGGCCCGGTCGACGGGTGGAACGGCGCCGTCGGCCCGGGCTTCCCCTTCTAGGGCGGTTCCCGGACGCGCGGACCATCCCGCGCGGCAGGACATCGCTCCGGAGCCCCCGCGGAGCGCGGCGATCCGGCCCGTGAAGGGTGCGAAGCCGCCGCATGGCGAGGCGGGCCGCCGCCATCGCCGGGTGACCGTTCCGTTGCAGTCGCGTGCGTGCGGGCCGGTGTGCGCCGTTTCCGGGCGCCGGGCCAACCCCTTTCCAATCCCCTGAACTGAGGTGCATTCAAGATGGCCCTTCTCGCCGACTCCCTGAGCCGTGTTAAGCCGTCCGCGACCATCGCGGTGACCAACAAGGCCGCCGAGCTCAAGCGCGCCGGCCGGGACGTCATCGGTCTCGGCGCCGGCGAGCCGGACTTCGACACCCCGGAGAACATCAAGGAAGCCGCCATCGCGGCCATCCGTTCGGGCAAGACCAAGTACACCGCGGTCGACGGCATTCCGGAGCTCAAGGAAGCCATCGTCGAGAAGTTCAGGCGCGAGAACGAGCTGACCTACAAGACCTCCCAGGTGTCGGTCGGCACCGGTGGCAAGCAGATCCTCTACAACGCGCTGGTGGCCACCCTGAACCCGGGCGACGAGGTGATCGTGCCGGCGCCCTACTGGGTGAGCTATCCCGACATGGTGCTGCTCGGCGGCGGCGAGCCGGTCGCGGTCGAGACCAGCAGCGACACCGGCTACAAGATGACCGCCGCGGCGCTGGAAGCGGCGATCACCCCGCGCACCAAGTGGCTGATCCTGAACTCGCCGTCGAACCCGTCGGGCGCGGCCTACACCCGCACCGAGCTCGGCGAGATCGGCGCGGTGCTGGCGAAGCACCCGCACGTCTGGGTGATGACCGACGACATGTACGAGCATCTCGTCTACGACGACTTCGCGTTCACCACGATCGCCCAGGTGTGCCCGGAACTGATGGACCGCACGCTGACGGTGAACGGCGTGTCGAAGGCCTATGCGATGACCGGCTGGCGCATCGGCTATGCCGGCGGCCCGGAGCAGCTGATCAAGGCGATGGCCAAGATCCAGTCCCAGTCGACCTCCAACCCCTGCACCATCTCCCAGTGGGCGGCCGTCGAGGCGCTCACCGGCCCGCAGGGCTTCATCGCCGAGAACAACATCATCTTCAAGGAGCGGCGCGACCTCGTCGTGTCGATGCTCAACCAGGCGAGCGGCATTTCCTGCCCGACGCCGGAAGGCGCGTTCTACGTGTTTCCGTCGTGCGCCGGCACGATCGGACGCACCTCCCCGTCGGGCAAGGCGCTGGCCACCGACGAGGACTTCGTCACGGAACTTCTGGAGCAGGAAGGCGTTGCCGTTGTCCAAGGCAGTGCGTTCGGTACCGGGCCCAATTTCCGCATCTCCTACGCCACGTCCACCGAAGCGTTGGAGAAGGCATGCGAGCGGATCCAGCGGTTCTGCGGCAGCCTCCGATAGGGCCCTTCCGCCGGATTTCTCCCCGGCTCGGTTCGACCCGGGTGCACGCCTCCGGGCCGCGCATGGCGCGGCTCGGACCGGCCTGATCAGGCCGGTTTGGAAAGGCTGATCCGGGGGGCGGGGCGATTGGCGCTCGCGCACACGGATGCACACAGGAGAATTCCAATGTTCAAGACCGCTGCAGCAGCCGTCGCTCTCACCCTCGTCGCCGCCTCTGCCGTTCCGGCGGCCGCCCAGGAGCGGGCCAAGGTCGGCGTTCTGGAGTGCAACGTCGCCGGCGGCACCGGCTTCGTCTTCGGCTCCACCAAGAATCTCACCTGCGTCTACAAGTCCGCGACCAACGACGTGACCCAGACCTATACCGGCACCATCAACAAGTACGGCATCGACATCGGCAAGACCGACCAGAGCCAGATCGTCTGGGGCGTGCTCGCCGCCGGCGAGAAGTTCGATCCCAACATGCTCGAGGGCAAGTATGTGGGCGCCACCGCTGAAGCCACGGCCGGCGTCGGCGTCGGCGCCAATGCGCTCATCGGCGGCTTCGAGCGCTCGGTCACGCTGAACCCGCTGAGCGTCCAGACGCAGACCGGCATCAACATCGCAGCCGGCGTCGCCGACCTGACGCTGGTCGGCACCAACAAATAAGGCCGTCCGGCCTGCCTCGTGGCAGGCTGCCTCGGATCGGCGCCGCCGTGCGCCGGCCGAGCGGCGGATGATCGGGGCGCCGGAGGATTTCCTCCGGCGCCCTTTTTCGTGATCGGAGCCCCAGCGCAGGCGCGAAACCGACCCGCCATGCCGCCGCAGGCGACTTCGTCTTTGAATTGACGCGCCGGCCGGGGCTACAAGAACCTCTGCAGTCAACCGATGGTCGATCCGGCGGCAAAGGAGATCGCGCTTCATGGATGCGGGCAAGTGGAGCTTCTGGGTCGATCGTGGCGGCACGTTCACCGACATCGTCGCGCGCGCCCCGGACGGTGGTTTCCAGACCCGCAAGGTGCTGTCGGAAAATCCGGAGGCCTACGAGGACGCGGCGCTGCACGGCATTCGCGACCTGATGGGCCTCGCCCCCGAGGCCGCCATCCCGTCCGACCGGATCGACGGGATCAAGATGGGGACGACGGTCGCCACCAACGCGCTCCTGGAGCGCAAGGGCGATCGCACGCTGCTGATGATCACCCGCGGCTTCCGCGATGCGCTGAAGATCGGCCACCAGGCCCGCCCGGACATCTTCGCCAAGGCCATCGTCAAGCCGGACATGCTCTACGAGCGGGTCGCCGAGGTCGACGAGCGGGTCCGGGCCGACGGGACGGTCGAGGCCGAACCGGATCTCGACGCGGTGCGCGCAACCCTCGAACAGGCGAAAGCCGACGGCATCGATGCGGTGGCGATCGCGTTCATGCACGCCTACGCCTACCCCGACCATGAGCGGCGCGTCGCCGACCTCGCCCGCTCCCTCGGCTTCGCCCAGGTGTCGGCGAGCCACGCGGTGTCGCCGCTGATGAAGCTGGTGCCGCGCGGCGACACCACGGTGGTCGATGCCTACCTGTCGCCGATCCTGCGCCGCTACGTCGACCGCGTCGCATCCGCCTTCACCGCGGAGCCCGGCGACGAGGCCTCCCCGGACTCGGCGACGCGCGGCATCGGCCTGATGTTCATGATGTCGTCGGGCGGGCTCACCGCCGCCAACCTGTTCCAGGGCAAGGATGCGATCCTGTCGGGCCCGGCCGGCGGGGTCGTCGGCGCGGTGGAAACGGCGAAGATCGCCGGCTTCGACAAGGTCATCGGCTTCGACATGGGCGGCACGTCCACCGACGTCTCCCATTTCGCCGGCGAGCTGGAGCGCACGCTGGAGACCGAGGTCGCCGGTGTGCGCATCCGCGCGCCGATGATGCAGATCAACACGGTCGCCGCCGGTGGCGGCTCGATCCTCCATTTCGACGGCGCCCGCTTCAAGGTCGGCCCGGATTCCGCCGGCGCCAATCCGGGTCCCGCCTGCTACCGCCGCGGCGGCCCGCTGGCGGTGACCGACGCCAACGTCATGGTCGGCAAGCTGCTGCCCGATGCGTTTCCGAAGATCTTCGGGCCCGACCAGGACCAGCCGATCGACGTCGATGTGGTCCGCCGGCACTTCGACGAGGTCGCCGCCGAGATCGGCGACGGACGCGACGGCGCCCAGGTCGCCGACGGCTTCCTGACCATCGCGGTCGAGAACATGGCCAACGCCATCAAGAAGATCTCGGTGCAGCGCGGCCACGACGTCACCGGCTACACGCTCGTCTGCTTCGGCGGCGCCGGCGGCCAGCATGCCTGCAAGGTCGCCGATGCGCTCGGCATGACCACGGTGATGATGCACCCCTACTCCGGCGTGCTGTCGGCCTACGGGATGGGGCTCGCCGACGTGCGCGCCAACCGCACGCGCTCGGTTGCCCGTCCGCTCGTCGCGGCCCTGGCGGGAGACCTGGAGGCGCTGGCGGCCGAGCTGTCCGCCGAGGTGCTCGGCGAGCTGGCGCGCCAGGCGATCGCCGCGGACGACGTCGCCGTCGATGTGCGCTGTCACCTGCGCTACGACGGCACCGACACCGCGCTGCCTGTGCCGTTCGGCGCGGCGGGCGACATGGAAGCCGCCTTCGCCGCGGTCCACCGCCGGCAGTTCGGCTTCACCTTCGAGGACCGGCCCGTCGTCGTCGAGGCGATCGAGGTCGAGGGGCTGGCGGGCGGCGCCGACCTCGCCGAGGACGACCTGCCGGTCACCGAGCACGCGCCCGAGCCGGAGGCCGCCACCCGCTTCTTCTCCGGCGGCGAGTGGCACGAGGCCGGCGTCCATCGCCGCGGCGCCACCGGCCCCGGCGGGCGGATCACTGGCCCGGCGCTGCTGGTCGAGGACCACCAGACCATCGTCGTCGAACCCGGCTGGGCCGCCGAGATCACCGCCAAGAACCACGTGGTCCTCAAGCGCGTCGTCGCGCTGCCGTCCCGTTCGGCCGTCGGCACCGACGCCGATCCGGTGATGCTGGAGGTGTTCAACAACCTGTTCATGGCGATCGCCGAGCAGATGGGCGTGACGCTGCAGAACACCGCGTCGTCGGTGAACATCAAGGAGCGCCTCGATTTCTCCTGCGCGGTGTTCGACCAGGACGCCGCGCTGGTCGCCAACGCCCCGCACATGCCGGTGCACCTCGGCTCGATGGACCGCTCGGTGGAAAGCATCGTCGCCCAGAACGCCGGCACGATGCGGCCGGGCGACGTGTTCGCGCTCAACGCCCCCTACAACGGCGGCACCCACCTGCCCGACATCACCGTGGTGACGCCGGTCTTCGACGACGCGGGCGAGAAGATCCTGTTCTACGTCGCCAGCCGCGGCCACCACGCCGACGTCGGCGGGACGGCGCCCGGCTCGATGACGCCGCGGGCCACCACCGTCGACGAGGAAGGCGTCCTGATCGACAACTTCCTGCTGGTCTCCGAGGGCCGCTTCCGCGAGACGGAGGCGATGGCGCTCCTCACCGACCACCCGTTCCCCTGCCGCAACCCGGCCCAGAACGTCGCCGACCTGAAGGCGCAGATCGCGGCCAACGAGCGCGGCGTCCAGGAGCTCCGCAAGATGGTCGGCCAGTTCGGGCTCGACGTGGTCGAGGCCTACATGGGCCACGTCCAGGACAACGCCGCGGAAAGCGTCCGCCGGGTCATCGACGCGCTCCGCGATTCCAGCTTCGAGGTCGCCACCGACCAGGGCGCGACGATCAAGGTCGCCATCACGGTGGACCGGGAGACGCGCGAGGCGACGGTCGATTTCACCGGTACCTCGGCGCAGCAGGGGACCAACTTCAACGCGCCGGAGCCGGTCACCCGGGCCGCCGTCCTCTACTGCTTCCGGGTGATGGTGGAGGGCGACATCCCGATGAACGCCGGCTGCCTCAGGCCCATCAACATCGTCATCCCCGACGGCACCATGCTGTCGCCGCGCTATCCGGCGGCGGTGGTCGCCGGCAACGTGGAGACCAGCCAGCAGGTCACCAACTGCCTGTTCGGGGCGCTGGGGGCGATGGCCGCCTCCCAGGGCACCATGAACAACCTCACCTTCGGCAACGACCGCCACCAGTACTACGAGACCATCTGCTCCGGCTCGCCGGCCGGCCCCGGCTTCGACGGCACCGACGGGGTGCACGTCCACATGACCAACTCGCGGCTGACCGACCCGGAGGTGCTGGAGTTCCGCTTCCCGGTGCTGCTGGAGGACTTCCACATCCGCGAGGGCTCCGGCGGGCGCGGCCGGTGGACCTCGGGCGGCGGCACCGGGCGGACCCTCCGCTTCCTGGAGGAGATGGAGTGCGCCATCCTGGCGTCCCACCGGACGGTGCGGCCGCATGGCCTCGCCGGCGGCGAACCGGGCAGGCTCGGCCGCACCGAGGTGCGGCGGGCCGACGGGACCGTCGAGACCCTCGGCGGCACCGACCAGACGGTCATCCGGGCCGGCGAGGCGGTGATCGTCACGACCCCCACCGGCGGCGGCTACGGCACGCCGGAGAGCTGATCGGGCGGCGCCGTGCGCACGCGCGCACCGCGCGGAGTGCGCAGCCACCAGTGCGCAGTTTGGGCCGCGCACTGGCGCGTTTCGGGCCCGAATGCGCAGAAGCTGCGCCTTTCCGGACGCGCTGCGCACAGGGCTGCGCACGGCTGGGCTCACGGCCGGATTCGGGCCCGGTGGCAGGCACAAAAAAGCCCGGGAGCGCGAGCCCCCGGGCCAGTCACGACCTCGAGCGATCGTTGGGAGGAAGTCTACATGCGCTGGCTGCCAGCGCCGAACTCCGGATAGGCCTCGACGCCGACCTCGACCGCGTCCAGACCGAGCGATTCTTCCTCGGCGGTCGGACGAACACCCATCACCGCCTTCAGGATCAGCCAGAGAACGAGGCTGACGATGAAGGTGAAGGCGCCGATCGCGACGATACCGATGATCTGCGTCCCGAAGCTGGCATCCGTGTTGGTCAGCGGCACGGCGAGCGTGCCCCAGATGCCGCAGACCAGATGCACCGGGATGGCGCCGACCACGTCGTCGATCTTGACCTTGTCGAGCAGCGGCACGACGAGGACGACGATGGCACCGCCGATGCCGCCGATGATCGCCGCCATCAGGAGCGACGGAGCCAGCGGTTCGGCGGTGATCGAGACCAGGCCGGCCAGGGCACCGTTGAGCGCCATGGTGACGTCGACCTTCCGGTAGAAGATCTGGGTCAGGATCATCACCACGATCACGCCGGCAGCGGCCGCCGTGTTGGTGTTCACGAAGATCCGGGCGACCGCGGAGGCATCTTCAGCCGAACCCAGCGCGAGCTGCGAACCGCCGTTGAAGCCGAACCAGCCGAGCCAGAGAATGAACATGCCCAGCGTGGCGAGCGGGATGGACGAACCGGGGAACACGTGCACGACGCCGTTCGAGCCGAACTTGCCGAGACGCGGGCCGATCACCAGCGCGCCGGCGAGGGCGGCCCAGCCACCGACCGAGTGCACCAGGGTCGAACCGGCGAAGTCCGAGAAGCCCATCTCCGACAGCCAGCCGCCGCCCCACTGCCACGAACCGGTGATCGGATAGAACACGCCGGTCAGGAAGACGACGAAGATCATGAACGGCCACAGCTTCGTGCGCTCGGCGATGGTGCCGGAGACGATCGAGGCGGTGGTGGCGCAGAACACCATCTGGAAGAACCAGTCCGACGCGGCCGCGTAGTCGCCGGTGTCGGCGGACGGATCGGGAATGACCGTCCAGGTGAACGAGCCGAAGTAGCCGCCGTCCACGCCGTCGTACATGACGTTGTAGCCGATCAGCCAGAACATGATGCCGGCAGTCGAGTAGATGGCGACGTTCTTCAGGCACTGCATCGACACGTTCTTGGTCCGGACCAGGCCGGCCTCGAGCATGGCGAAGCCGGCGGCCATGAACATGACCAGGAAGCCGGTGACCAGGAAGAGCAGCGTATTGAAGATGAACGGCACGCCAGGCGCCGCCGCGGCTTCGGCCGCCTCAGGAGTGGCTTCCTGGGCGAAGGCTCCGTGCGAGGCCAGCACGAGGCCGGCGCCTACGACGGAGATCCCGGTAAGGAGGGTTGAGAGCTTTTTCATCGGCATTCTCTTTGTCAGACCCCTGTTCGAATCCTCGGCGTAGCCCATCACAGCGCTTCCGTGTCGGTTTCGCCGGTACGGATGCGCACCACCTGGTCGATGGAGTAGGTGAAGATTTTTCCGTCGCCGATCTGGCCCGTCTTGGCGGCCGCGGCGATCGCCTCGACGACGCGATCAACGGACTCGGACGCGACGGCGACTTCGATCTTGAGCTTCGGCAGGAAGCTCACGGCGTATTCCGTCCCCCGGTAGATCTCGGTGTGGCCCTTCTGGCGGCCGTAGCCTTTGACCTCGGTGACGGTCAGTCCCTGGATGCCGATCCCCGTGAGGGCGTCGCGCACCTCGTCGAGCTTGAACGGCTTGATAATGGCCATCACGATTTTCATGCGTGGTTCCCGTTTCCCTTCTTTGCAGTCCAAGGCGGCGAATGGGTCGCGCCAACCAGCGCGGCCAGGCCGGCACACCCGCCGTCGGGCGGTGGGGAGCGACACGTCCCGATAGAATCAATTGCCGTGCCAAGCGGGCTCCGCGCCCGGAAAAGACGCGGAATCGCCGTTGTTTTTCGTGCGAAGGCGCTGAATTTGCGTGCGAAAGAGGCGGATTGCCTAAAAAGCAGGCATTACGACCGGCACGCCAGCGCCGTCGTGGTCGCGGCGCGGGCGAATGAGGCCTTCCTGGGCAACCGAGCTGACGAGCACGCCGGCGCGGTCGTAGACCAGGCCGCGGGTGAAGCCGCGTGCTCCGGTTGTGGTCGGGCTGTCCTGGGCATAGAGCAGCCAGTCGTCGGCGCGGAACGGCCGATGGAACCACATCGCGTGGTCGAGACTGGCGATTTGCAGGGTCTTGTCGAACACCGACGTACCGTGCGGAAACAGCGCGGTATCGAGCAGCGTCATGTCGGAGGCGTAGGCGAGCACGCACTTGTGGATCGCCGGGTCGTCGGGCAGTTCGCCGGTGGCGCGCACCCAGACGTACTGTTTCGGCGGGAGCTTCTCGCGGCTCACGTAGTGGCGGAGATCGACGGGGCGCAGCTCGATCGGCCGCTCGCGCTCCCAGTAGCGGCGGACGTTGTCCGGCGCCCGCTCGATGACCCCCTGCTTGAACTCCTGCTCGCTGGGCAGGTCCTCGGGCATCGGAATGCCCTCCGGCAGCTCGAACTGGTGCTCCGGCCCCTCCTCCTCGATCTGGAACGAGGCGGACATGGAGAAGATCGCCTTGCCGTGCTGAATCGCCACCACCCGCCGGGTGGTGAAGCTGCGGCCGTCACGGATCCGGTCGACCTGGTAGATGATCGGCACGTTCGGATCGCCCGGGCGCATGAAGTAGCCGTGCAGCGAATGCACCGGCCGGCTGTCGACGGTGCGCGTGGCGGCGACGAGCGACTGGCCGATCACCTGGCCGCCGAAGACGCGCTGCCAGCCGACCTGGGGGCTGCGACCGCGAAACAGGTCGAGTTCCAGGCGCTCGAGGTCGAGAATGGCAAGGAGGTCCGCGACGGCGGTGCTCATCGGAAATCCTTCGACGGGGCGGCCCGATCGCCGCAGGCGGGATGCGCGCACTTGCCCCTGAGCACGATCGGCTGTCAAGTTGGCGGCGGCCGGTGCCGGACGCCGCCGAAAGCCGTGCTTTGCGCGGCGTGACACCAGTATGTGAGACCGATTCCATGAGCCCGGATTCCGAGCAAGTCGTCGACGTCGCGATCGCGGGGGCGGGGTCCGTCGGCCTGACGCTGGCGCTCGCCCTCAAGAAGGCGGATCTGCATCTGACCGTCGCGGTGATCGATCCGCGGCCCGCCTCGTCGGTGAAGGGCGATGACCGTGCCTCCGCCATCGCCGCCGCCGCCCGCCGGATGCTGGTCCGGCTCGGCGTGTGGCCCGACGTGGCCGCGGACGCCGAGGCGATCACCGAGATGGTGATCACCGACAGCCGGCTGCGCGACGCGGTGCGGCCGGTCTTCCTGAGCTTTTCCGGCGACGTGGAGCCGGGCGAGCCGTACGCGCACATGATCCCCAACGACACCCTGTTCCCGGCGATCGCCAAGGCGGCGCTGGCGGCGGGGACGCGCGAGATCACCGACACTGTCCGCATCTTCGATGCCGACGACGGCGGCGTCGATATCCGGCTGGGATCGGGGCGCCATTTGCGCGCCGCACTGCTGATCGCCTCCGACGGCGTCCGCTCGCGCCTGCGCGGACTGGCCGGCATCGGCACCGTCGGCGAGACCTACGGCCAGAGCGGCATCGTCACCACGGTGCGCCACGAGGTGCCCCACGAAGGCCGCGCGGTGGAGCATTTCCTGCCGGCCGGGCCGTTCGCCATCCTGCCACTCAAGGGCAACCGCTCCTCCATCGTCTGGACCGAGCGCACCCTCGAGGCGGAGCGGCTGGTCGGGCTCGACGACTTCTCCTTCGAGATCGAGCTGGCCCGGCGGTTCGGGCCGGAGCTCGGCGAGGTGCATCTCGCCGGATCGCGGTCGGCCTATCCGCTGTCGGTGCAGATTGCCCGATCGTTCGTGGCGCCGCGCTTCGCGCTCGCCGGCGACGCCGCCCATGCGATCCACCCCATCGCCGGCCAGGGCCTCAACATGGGCTTCCGCGACGCGGCGGCGCTGGCCGAGGTGCTGGTCGATGCCCGGCGGATCGGCCTCGACATCGGCGCCATCGACGTGCTGGAGCGCTACGAGCGCTGGCGGCGCTTCGACACCCTGGAAATGGCGGCGACCACGGACCTCCTGAACCGCCTGTTCTCCAACGACCTGGCGCCGGTCCGCCTGGTGCGGACGGTCGGCCTCGGCCTCGTCGACCGGCTGCCCGGCGTCAAGCGGGCGTTCATGCGCCAGGCCGCCGGCTTCGATCCCAACGAACCCCGCCTGCTGCGCGGAGAGGCCATCTGAACGACCATCCCGGCGCCCATTCCGACCAGGCGAGGTGACTTGACCGACCGGAACCGGCGCCGCATTCCATCCGTTGGACGCTTTCCTCGGCTTCAGATCGTCGATCCGACCGGGATGCTCCAGCGTATCGTCAGCGCAGGCCTTTCCGGCCGTGCGAAAGGTTCGACCGAATGGAAGTCATTCTCTACAACCTCGTTCCGATCGCCGTCGGCGCGGTGGCGATCGTCCTGGTCCTCGGCTTCGTGAACATGATCCGTGGCGGCAACCCGAGCCGATCCCAGCGGCTGATGCGGTGGCGTGTCGGCCTGCAATTCCTGGCGATCATCATCATCATGGCCACGCTCTACTTCGCGCGCGGCTGACACGCTATCGGGAGACACCGACGTGGTCGTTCTCAACAAGATCTACACCCGCACCGGCGACGACGGCACCACCGCCCTGTCGACCGGCGAGCGCCGCCCGAAGGCCGACCTGAGGGTCGCGGCCTACGGCACGGTCGACGAGACCAACGCCGCGGTCGGGCTGGCGCGCCTTCACGCCGCCGCCGCCCCGGCGATCGACGCGGCGCTCGCGCGCATCCAGAACGAGCTGTTCGATCTCGGCGCCGACCTGGCGACGCCGCCGGGCGGCCCCTACGAGGACAAGGCGCTGCGGATCGTCGACAGCCAGGTGGAGCGCCTGGAGGCCGACATCGACGCGCTGAACGCCGACCTCGCGCCGCTGCGCTCCTTCGTGCTGCCGGGCGGGACCCCGCTCGCCGCCCACCTGCACCACTGCCGCACGGTGTCGCGGCGCGCCGAGCGCCTGGCCACCGAACTGGCGGCCCGCGAGCCGGTCGGGGAGGCGGCGATCCGCTACATCAACCGGCTGTCCGACTACTTCTTCGTGGCCAGCCGGGCGGCGAACGCGAACGGCGAAGGCGACGTTCTCTGGGTGCCGGGGGCGACGCGCTGAGACGCGGAGACGGCGCGCGCCGCCTCCGGATCGGTGCGAGCCGGACGAAATGGGAGCGGCGGGGGCAGGCGCCCGGCCATCCGGCGGCGCGTGCAGTGCGGCAGGTGCGTTGACACCCTTTTCGGCCACAAGTACGGTCCGCGCTCTTTCCGGCAGCGCGGCCGTTTTTCGAGGCCGGACGTCGCTTTAGATCACGATGATGTCAGGTCCAGACCACCTGCCGTCATCCTGAACGATACAAATAGCCGGTAGCAGGATGCGGGCGGAAAACCGGGCCCCCTATTCCGCATCCTGTTCCAGCCGATGATCTGGTGCGGTGCACCGCCGTGGCGGCGCCGGAAGAATACGGGAGTGTGTCCATGAAGGTTCTGGTGCCGGTTAAGCGGGTCGTCGACTACAACGTGAAGGTCCGGGTGAAGCCGGACGGATCCGGCGTCGACCTCGCGAACGTCAAGATGTCGATGAACCCGTTCGACGAGATCGCCGTCGAAGAGGCGATCCGGATGAAGGAAGCCGGCACGGCGAGCGAGATCGTGGTGGTGTCGATCGGTCCGCAGCAGGCCCAGGAGACGCTGCGCACCGGGCTGGCCATGGGCGCCGACCGGGGCATCCTGGTGAAGACCGACACGGCACTGGAGCCGCTGGCGGTGGCCAAGATCCTGAAGGGCGTGGTCGAGGCGGAAGCGCCGGGCCTGGTCATCCTCGGCAAGCAGGCCATCGACGACGACGCCAACCAGACCGGCCAGATGCTGGCGGCGCTGCTCGGCTGGTCGCAGGCGACGTTTGCCTCGAAGATCGAGATCGCCGGCGACAGCGCCGAGGTCACCCGCGAGGTGGACGGCGGCCTGCAGACGGTGAAGGTGACCATGCCGGCCATCGTGACCACCGACCTGCGCCTCAACGAGCCGCGCTACGCCTCGCTGCCGAACATCATGAAGGCGAAGAAGAAGCCGATCGACGAGAAGACCGTCGACGACTACGGCGTCGACCCGACGCCGCGGCTGACGGTGGTGAAGACCGAGGAACCGGCGACGCGCAAGGCCGGCGTGATGGTGGCGGACGTCGCCGAGCTGGTGTCGAAGCTGCGCAACGAGGCGGGCGTCATCTAGAGCCTTTCCCGATCGGGTGGTGACACCTGATCGACAAGGAAGGGCTCCAGATATGATCTGCGCCGGGTGACCGGTCCAGGGACGACAGCGCCGGCGGACAAGGCCGGGCGAGGCAAGAAGAGAAGAGCACGGACATGACGACGCTTCTGGTTGCAGCCCACGACAACGCGCATCTGAGCGATCAGACGGCCAAGGCATTGACCGCGGTCGCGGCGCTCGGCGGCGACGTGCACGTGCTGGTGGCCGGCAAGGACTGCCGGACGGTGGCCGACGAGGCCGCCGCGCTCGACGGCGTCTCCAAGGTTCTCCTCGCCGAGGCGGAAGGGTTCGCCGCGCCGCTGGCGGAACCGCTGGCCGCGCTGATCGTGTCGCTGGCCGATGGCTACGCCGCGCTCGCCGCGCCGGCGACGACGTCGGGCAAGAACGTCATGCCCCGGGTGGCCGCGCTCCTCGACGTGATGCAGATCTCCGAGGTGATGGCGGTGGAGGGCCCGGACACCTTCAAGCGCCAGATCTATGCCGGCAACGCCATCCAGACGGTGACCTCGTCGGACGCCAAGAAGGTGATGACCATCCGCACGGCGTCGTTCCAGGCGACCGGCGCGGGCGGCGCGGCCGCGCCGGTGGAGGACGCGGCGGTGCCGGCCGATCCGGGGCTGTCGACCTTCGTCGGCGAGCGGCTGTCGGATTCCGATCGGCCGGAGCTGACCTCGGCGAAGATCATCATCTCCGGCGGCCGGGCGCTCGGCTCGGCGGAGAAGTTCGAGGAAGTCATCACGCCGGTGGCGGAGAAGCTGGGTGCCGCCATCGGGGCCAGCCGCGCCGCCGTCGACGCGGGCTACGCGCCGAACGACCTGCAGGTCGGTCAGACCGGCAAGGTGGTGGCGCCGGACCTCTACATCGCCTGCGGCATTTCCGGGGCCATCCAGCACCTTGCCGGCATGAAGGACTCCCGCGTGATCGTGGCCATCAACAAGGACGAGGACGCGCCGATCTTCCAGGTCGCCGACTACGGGCTCGTCGCCGACCTGTTCCAGGCGCTGCCCGAGCTCAAGGCGGAACTCGACAAGAAATAGCCTGCGCCGCATCGGCCACAGCGGCCATGTAAAGTACGCCGGGGTGTCGACTGCGTCTTGTGCGGGCGGTGGGATTGACCCAAAGTCGCGCCCTCGGACGGGAAAACGACCCGGAGCACCGATCGAGGACACAATGGTCGAGATTAGAAAAGTTGGTGTGATCGGGGCGGGCCAGATGGGCAGCGGGATCGCGCACGTCTGCGCGCTCGGCGGCTTCGAGGTGCTCCTGAACGACGTCAGCATGGACCGCATCCAGTCGGGCCTTGCGTCGATCACCGGCAACATGGCGCGTCAGGTGTCGTCGGGCCGGATCGACGAGGACGAGCGCAAGCAGGCGATCGACCGGATCGGACCGGCCGAGCACCTGGACGCGCTCGGCGACGTCGACCTGATCATCGAGTCGGCCACCGAGAACGAGCAGGTCAAGCGCAAGATCTTCGCCCAGGTGTGCCCGCTGCTGCGGCCCGACGCGATGCTGGCGACCAACACCTCGTCGATCTCGATCACCCGGCTGGCGGCGACCACCGACCGGCCGGAGCGCTTCATCGGCATCCACTTCATGAACCCGGTGCCGCTGATGGAGCTCGTCGAGCTGGTGCGCGGCATCGCCACCGAGGACGAGACCTTCGACGAGGCCAAGCGCTTCGTCGCCAAGATCGGCAAGACCGCGGCGGTGGCCGAGGATTTCCCGGCCTTCATGGTCAACCGCATCCTGCTGCCGATGATCAACGAGGCGATCTACGTGCTCTACGAGGGCGTCGGATCGGTCGAGGCCATCGACACCTCCATGCGGCTCGGCGCCAACCACCCGATGGGGCCGCTGCAGCTCGCCGACTTCATCGGCCTCGACACCTGCCTGTCGATCATGCAGGTGCTCTACGAGGGCCTCGCCGATTCCAAGTACCGGCCCTGCCCGCTGCTAGTGAAGTACGTCGAGGCCGGCTGGCTGGGCCGCAAGGCCGGGCGCGGCTTCTACGACTACCGTGGCGACAAGCCGGTTCCCACGCGCTGACGCCGGAGCGATCCGCCCCCGGTCGGGGTGGGGTCGCGCTGTCCGCACGACGGACCTGAGCGCGGCGCCGTCCGCTTCAAGTCATTCCGCATCACCGAGCGGCCGTCCGGTCCGGATGGCCGCGCCGGGAGCGGCGCGCCGCCTTCGCCGCATCGCGCTCGCCGGCGCCGTGCTCGGCGGTGCCTGCGGAGCGCACGGGGCGGTGGCCGCCGATCCGGGATCCGGCGGGCGGGACTGCCCGCTCGCCGCCACGTCGGCGGCAACCGTGGCGGCGGTCGAGGATGCGGCGACGCTGCGGCTTGCCGACGGGCGGCTTCTGAAGCTCGCCGGCATCCATGCTCCGGCGGGCGCCGAGGCGGCGGCGGCCGCTGCCGCGGCCGGCTGGGTGGGGCGCGCGGTGGAGATCGCCGAGATCGCCCCGAGCGACCGATACGGGCGGGTCGTTGCCCATGTGTTCGCGGATTCCGGCGCCGGCTGGCTGCAGTCGGAGCTCGTCGGTCGCGGCGATGTCATCGTGTTGCCGCAAGTTTCGGACGACCCTTGCCTGCAGGCGTTGCTGCGCGGCGAGGCGGAGGCGCGGGCGCGCAGCGCCGGGATCTGGTCCGGCCTGTTGAGAATTCGTCAAGCAGACGATCCTAGACTGGCGGATGACGTCGGCACGGTGGGTCTGGTCGAGGGCCGCGTCCTGTCGGTGGGAAAGACACGGTCGAACACCTATTTGAACTTCGGAACGGACTGGGCCCTTGATTTCACCGTCATGATCCCCGTAAGCGATGTCGCGTCAGGGGGAGACGACAACCTCCAGCCGAGTGGGCTGGTCGGTCGTCGGATACGGGTCAGGGGCAGCCTGGAAGAGTGGAACGGCGTGTTGATGCGTGTGCGGACGCCCGCACAGATCGAGCGCCTGGACGGACGCAACTGACGCCCATGGCGATGGCAGCTGGACGAGGGATACCACGCGCCGGTCCGGTCGGACGGGCGGCCCTGGCGCTTTGGATGGCGGCCGGGCTGTCGGCGTGCGTGCTGACGCCGACGGGCGAGCCCATCATCACCTCGAGCTCCTCGGTGTCCGCCGTCACCGCGGGCGCACCGCCGGCGCCGCCGTCGAGCGAGACCCGCGAGCACGAACGGCTGATCGAGGCCTATGGCGGCGTCTATTCCGACCCGAACGTCGAGCGTTCGGTGGCGCGGGTGGTCGGCCGGCTGGTGGCTGCCTCCGACGATCCGAGCCGCTCCTACCGGATCACCATCCTGAACTCGCCGGCCATCAACGCCTTCGCGCTGCCCACCGGCCACCTCTACATCACCCGCGGCCTGCTGGCGCTCGCCAACGACCGCTCCGAGGTTGCCGCGGTGATCTCGCACGAGATGGCGCACGTGACCGCCCAGCACGCCGTGGCGCGCCAGCGCCGGGCCCAGGCGATCGCCGTGGCCAACCGGGTGGTGTCCAACATGGTGAGCAACACCGAGGCCGCCGAGCAGGCCCGCGAGACGACCCAGCTGTCGCTCGCCCGCTTCAGCCAGGACCAGGAGCTGGAGGCCGACACTGTCGGCGTGCGGACGCTGGCGGCGGCCGGCTTCGATCCGTTCGCGGCGTCGCGCTTCCTGGAATCGATGAGCCGCTACGCCGCTTTGCAGAGCGCCTCCTCCGGCCGCGAGGGTCTCGATTTCCTGTCGTCGCATCCCTCGACGCCGTCGCGCATCGAGATGGCCAAGCGCTCGGCGCGGCAGTTCGGGGCGCCGGGCATCGGCCAGCAGGAGCGCGAGGCCTACCTGAAGAGCCTCGACGGCATGCTCTACGGCGACGACCCGCGCGAGGGCTACGTGCGCGGCCAGCAGTATCTGCACGCCGGTCTCGGCATCGGCTTCACCGTGCCGGACGGCTTCGTGCTGAAGAACACGCCCGAAGCGGTGCTGGCCACCGACGGCGACCGCACCGCGCTGCGCTTCGACGGGGTGGCGCTGCCGGAGGGCATGTCGCTGTCCGACTATCTCCGCTCCGGCTGGGTCAAGGGCCTGATCGAGGAGAGCGTGCGCGAGGAGACCGTCAACGGGCTGAGCGCCGCCAGCGCGTCGGCGATCGCCGAGGGCTGGTCGTTCCGGGTCGGCGTGGTCTCGGCCGGGACGCGGGTCTACCGGTTCATCTTCGCCACGTCGCGGCCGTCGGGCCGCTTCGACAGCGCCTTCGAGGAAACCTTCAAGAGCTTCTCCCAGCTGTCGCGAACGGAGCGGGCCAACCTGAAGCCGCTGCGCATCCGCATCGTCACGGTGAAGCCGACCGACACGCTGGAGAGCCTGTCGGCGCAGATGCAGGGGGTGACGCGCACGGAGCGTGCGCCGCTGTTCAGCGTGCTGAACGGCATCACGGAGAGCGCACCGCTCGCCCCTGGCCAGCAGGTGAAGATCGTCGCCGACTGATCGGTGCGGGTGCCGTCGGGGGGCCCTGACTGCATTGTGATCGCCGCAGTGCCTCACCGCCCTATGATTGTCGGAAGCCGGCCTCTGCCGGACCATCCGCATTTCAACGGGAGGCGACCCCCCATGGCCAAAACTCTGACCCTTGCCACCGCCACGCTGGCGTTTGTCGGACTTTCCGTGCCGGCAAACGCCGACATCGTTACCAAACCGGTGGAGTACGACGTCGGCGGCACGACCTACGAAGGCTACTTCGCCATCAACGACGCGGCTGGCGACGACCAGCCGCTGGTCGTCATCGTGCACGACTGGGACGGCCTCACCGGCTACGAGAAGCGCCGGGCGGAGATGCTGGCCGAGCTCGGCTTCGCGGCGTTTGCAGTCGACGTCTACGGCAAGGGCGTTCGGCCGACCACGATCGATGGGAAGAAGGCGGAGTCAGGCAATCTCTACAAGGACCGGGAGGCCTTCCGCGAACGGCTCATGGGCGGCCTGAAGGCGGCGACCGGGATGGAGGGCGTCGAGGACGAGGACGTGGTCGTGATCGGTTACTGCTTCGGCGGCGCGGCGGCCCTGGAAATGGCCCGCGCGGGCGCCGACGTCGAAGGCTTTGTCACCTTCCACGGCGGGCTCGGCACTCCGGAAGGCCAGGACTACTCGAAGGTCGACGCGCCGATCCTGGTCCTCCACGGCTCGGCGGATCCCGCAGCGCCCATGTCGCAGGTGGCCGAGCTCGTCGCCGCGATGGACGAGGCCAACGTCGACTTCGAAGTGCAGCTCTATTCAGGAGCGCGCCACTCCTTCACCGAGTGGTCGGCAAAGGGTGACACCTCGCAGTACGATGCCGTGGCCGACCGGAAGTCCTGGCAGGCGCTGCTTGGTTTCCTGAACCAGCGGATCCGGTAGGGATCCGCGCCAGCGGTTGTCGGATTTCACCCGCTTACCCCGGCGAAAGCCGGGGTTCAGGGCGTCATCAACTGTGGCTGCGAGCTGTGGCCGTGAATTCAGGCTTAAGCCGGAATGAGGGATAGCTGGCGCGGCGCCGAGTGAACGATCCTCGGCCCGGCCGACCCCCTCCCTCCGGCGCACGACCGTGCGCCGGCCGTAGGCCGCGCCAGCGCAGCCCATGCGCGCGCATTCGGCGTGAGCTGAATACCGTTACCCCTGGTCGCGCTTGGCGAGCGTCCTGAGCCGGAGCGCGTTCAGCTTGATGAAGCCGGCCGCGTCCTTCTGGTCGTAGGCGCCGTGGTCGTCCTCGAAGGTGACGAGGGCGTCCGAATAGAGCGACTTCGGCGATGCCCGGCCCTCGACGATGACGTTGCCCTTGTAGAGCTTCAGCCGGACCGTGCCCTCGACATGCTCCTGGCTCTTGTCGATCGCCGCCTGCAGCATCAGCCGCTCCGGCGAGAACCAGAAGCCGTTGTAAATGAGCTCCGCGTAGCGCGGCATCAGCTCGTCCTTCAGATGCGCCGCGCCGCGGTCCAGCGTGATCGACTCGATGGCCCGGTGGGCGACCAGCAGGATCGTTCCGCCGGGCGTCTCGTAGACGCCGCGCGACTTCATGCCGACGAAGCGGTTCTCGACGAGATCGAGCCGGCCGATGCCGTTGTCGCGGCCGAGATCGTTGAGCGCCGCCAGCAGCTCGTGCGGCTTCATCGTCTTGCCGTCGATGGAGACCGGATCGCCGTTCTTGAAGCCGATCTCGACGATGGTCGGCGTATCCGGCGCCTCTTCGGGGCTCAGCGTGCGCTGGTAGACGTAGGGCGGCGGCGTCTCGTTCGGGTCTTCCAGCACCTTGCCCTCCGAGGAGGAGTGCAGAAGGTTGGCGTCGACGGAGAACGGCGCCTCGCCGCGCTTGTCCTTGGTGACGAGGATCTGGTGCTGCTCGGCGAAGTTCAGCAGGTCGGTCCGGGACTTGAACTCCCAGTCCCGCCACGGCGCGATCACCTTGATGTCCGGGTTGAGCGCATAGGCGGAGAGCTCGAAGCGGACCTGGTCATTGCCCTTGCCGGTGGCGCCGTGGGCGATCGCATCGGCGCCGGTCTCGCGGGCGATCTCGACGAGGCGCTTGGAGATCAGCGGCCGCGCGATCGAGGTGCCGAGCAGGTAGGTGCCCTCGTAGACGGTGTTTGCCCGGAACATCGGGAAGACGAAGTCGCGGCAGAATTCCTCCCGCACGTCCTCGATGTAGATTTCCTTGATACCCGCCCGCTCGGCCTTCTCGCGGGCCGGGGTCAGCTCCTCGCCCTGCCCGAGATCGGCGGTGAAGGTGACGACCTCCGCCCCGAGTTCCGTCTGCAGCCACTTCAGGATGATCGACGTGTCGAGGCCACCGGAATAGGCGAGCACGACCTTCTTGATTTCACCTGCGTTGGCCATGGGTCCTCCTCAACGTGCAGGGACGGAGAATGCGATGCGAAAATGCAGTGCTCTAAGAGCACACTCGGGCGCCGATGGGTAGCCGGGAGGCCGGCCGCAGGCGAAAATCCCTGGACATCGGAGCACGAAGGAACATCTAACTCCGGTCGGACCGCCCCACGGGTCCGGCTCCGTTTGCGGACCATCCGAGGTCGTTCCGGCCGCAAACGGATTTTCGGTGCTCGTCAAGAGCTTGTTCGGTTCCCACCGCCCCACCATAATGCCGTCAATGAAGTTCGACTCGAAACATTTCGACCGCATCCGCATCAAGCGCGGCGCCGGGGCGCCGGCGCCGGATGCACCCGCATGCGCGTTCGAAGGCTGCGAGGACATCGGGCTGTACAAGGCGCCGATGGGCCGTGGCCGCGAGGGCCAGTACCTGCTGTTCTGCCTCGATCACGTGCGGGCCTACAACAAGGGCTACAACTATTTCGACGGGATGAGCGACGACGCGGTCGCCGCCTTCCAGAAGGACGCCATCGTCGGCCACCGGCCCACCCGGGTGGTCGGCGTCAACTCGCGCGGCGAAAGGGTGAGGCGCCCCGGTGCCTCCGCCGGCAAGGCGCGCCCCTCATGGAACGCGGCCTACGAGGATCCCTTCGGAATGTTCGGCGGCACCCGGCATGAAACGCCGGGCGACAATCCGCCGCGGCGGCCCCTTCTGGGGCCCGAACGCCGCGCCCTCGAGACGATGGGCCTTGAGGAGAACGCCACGCGCGAGGACATCAAGGCGCGTTACAAGAGCCTCGTGAAACGCCATCATCCGGACGCGAACAATGGCGATCGCGGCTCGGAAGACCGGCTAAGAAGTATCATCCAAGCCTATACGGTGCTAAGGCGCTCCGGATACTGTTGACGAGTTGCCAGCCCGGACGAACCGCGTTCGGGGGCCTCGGCGCGCGATACGCGCGCGCGATGGAGGAACGATGACGACTGCGACCATGGAAGCCCCGGGTCTGCCGGACATGAACGTGTCCGTGCGGCAGCTGTTCGGGATCGACGCCGATTTCGAGGTTCCGGCCTATTCCGAGGCCACCGAGCACGTGCCCGACCTCGACCCGGACTATCTGTTCGACCGCCAGACGACGCTTGCGATCCTTGCCGGCTTTGCCCGCAACCGGCGCGTCATGGTCACCGGCTATCACGGCACCGGCAAGTCCACCCACATCGAGCAGGTCGCGGCCCGGCTCAACTGGCCATGCGTGCGCGTCAACCTGGACAGCCACATCTCGCGCATCGACCTGGTCGGCAAGGATGCGATCGTCATCCGCGACGGCCAGCAGATCACCGAGTTCCGCGACGGCATCCTGCCGTGGGCGCTGCAGACCAATACCGCACTCGTGTTCGACGAATATGACGCCGGGCGGCCGGACGTGATGTTCGTGATCCAGCGGGTGTTGGAGCTGCAGGGGCGGCTGACGCTGCTCGACCAGAACCGGGTGATCCGGCCGCATCCGGCGTTCCGGCTGTTCGCCACGGCGAACACGGTGGGCCTGGGCGACACGTCGGGCCTCTACCACGGCACCCAGCAGATCAACCAGGGCCAGATGGACCGCTGGTCGATCGTCGTGGCGCTCAATTACCTGCCGCACGACAACGAGGTCGACATCATCCTGGCGAAGGCCCCGCACTACCGCTCCGACGAAGGCCGGGACACTGTGTCGAAGATGGTCCGGCTCGCCGACCTCACCCGCAACGCGTTCATGAACGGCGACCTGTCGACGGTGATGAGCCCGCGGACCGTGCTGACCTGGGCGGAGAACGCCGAGATCTTCGGCGATCTGGGCTTCGCCTTCCAGCTCACCTTCCTGAACAAGTGCGACGAGACCGAGCAGTCGATCGTCTCGGAATTCTACCAGCGCTGTTTCGGCAAGGAGCTCACGACCTCCGCCGCCAACGTCGTGATGAGCTGATCCGCGGCCGGGACACCCGGCCCGGACTTGCGAGGGACGAACGGTCATGGCGCACGGAAGCAACTGGCAGAAGAACGGCGCGACCCCGCAGGGGCGCAACGAGACGTTCAAGCGCGCGGTGTCGGCCACCATGCGGGCGATGGCGGGCGAGCCGGAGCTCGAGGTCTCCTTCTCCAGCGACCGGCCGGCGCTGACCGGCACGAAGGCGCGGCTGCCGGAGCCGGCCCGGCGGATGAGCGAGGCCGACGCGGCGATTACCCGCGGCGCCGGCGACGCCATGGCGCTGAAGCTCGCCTGCCACGATCCCAAGGTGCACACCCGCCTGGTGCCGGCCGGTCGCGACGCGCGCGACGTCTTCGACGCCATCGAGCAGGCGCGCTGCGAGGCGATCGGATCGCGGCGGATGGAGGGCGTCGCCCACAACATCGCGGCGATGCTCGAGGACCGCTACCACCGCGGCAATTTCCAGGACATCACCGACCGCGCCGACGCGCCCATCCAGGATGCGCTGTCGCTGCTGGTGCGCGAGCGGCTGACCGGCGAGAAGCCGCCGGCGAGCGCGGCGAAGATCGTCGAGCTGTGGCGGCCGTGGATCGAGGAACGGGCCGGGACCGATCTCGACGACCTGGGCACGACGATGGAGGACCAGCGGGCCTTCGGCACCGCCATCCGCGACGTGCTGTCGGCGCTCGACATGGCGGAGGACTATTCGTCCGAGCGCGAGGAGAGCGACGACCAGGATTCCGAGAGCGACGACAGCGCCGATGCCAGCGCCGAGGACCAGGCTCCGGCCGAAGGTCAGGAAGAGCAGCAGGACGCGGCCGCCCCGGAAGAGGCCGAAAGCGCCGGCGAGGAGGATGACGCCTCGGAATCGGAAAGCGCCGAGGCGACCAGCGAGGAATACCGCGAGGAAGACCTGGCCGACCCGCGCGAGGCGGGCGAGGCGGCACGCTCCGAGCCGCCGTCCGGCCAGCGCCGGCCCGACACCGACTACAAGGTCTATTCCACCCGCTTCGACGAGATGGTGAAGGCCGAGGAGCTCTGCGACACCGCCGAGCTGGACCGCCTGCGCGGCTTCCTGGACAAGCAGCTGTCGCACCTGCAGGGCGTCGTGGCGCGCCTCGCCAACCGCCTGCAGCGCCGGCTGATGGCCCAGCAGAACCGCGCCTGGGAGTTCGACCAGGAAGAAGGCTGGCTGGACACCGCCCGCCTCACCCGCATCATCACCGACCCGATGCAGCCGCTCGCCTTCAAGCGCGAGCGCGACGCCAACTTCCGCGACACCGTCGTGACGCTGCTGCTCGACAATTCCGGCTCGATGCGCGGCCGGCCGATCACCGTTGCCGCCACCTGCGCCGACATCCTGGCGCGGACGCTCGAGCGCTGCGGCGTGAAGGTCGAGATCCTCGGCTTCACCACCCGCGCCTGGAAGGGCGGGCAGGCGCGCGAGAACTGGCTGCAGAACGGCAAGCCGGCCAATCCGGGCCGCCTCAACGACCTGCGCCACATCATCTACAAGGCGGCCGATTCGCCCTGGCGGCGCTCGAGGCGCAATCTCGGGCTGATGATGCGCGAGGGGCTGCTTAAGGAGAACATCGACGGCGAGGCGCTGGAGTGGGCGCACGGCCGGCTGCTGGCGCGGCCGGAAGCCCGGCGCATCCTGATGATGATCTCCGACGGCGCACCGGTCGACGACTCGACGCTGTCGGTGAACAGCGGCAACTACCTGGAAAAGCACCTGCGGTCAGTAATCGAGGAGATCGAGACCAACTCGCAGGTGGAGCTGATCGCCATCGGCATCGGCCACGACGTGACGCGCTACTACCGCCGCGCCGTGACCATCGTCGACGCCGACGAGCTGGCGGGCGCGATGGTCGAGCAGCTGGCCGGGCTGTTCGAGGACGAGGCCGAGACGCCGCGCGGCCGACGCAGGGGCCGGTCGGGCCGCGCCGCGTGAGCGACGCCGCCGGGCGTGCCGCGAGCGCGGTGCTGGCGGGCGTTTTGGCGCTCGCCTGGGCGGCGCACCCTGCCCACGCCGAGACGATCGCCATCGACGCCAAGCCGATCCGCCAGTTCCACGTCCGCGACCCCATCCGCACCTTCGGCGCCCTGACCTTCCTGGGCGGGCTGACGCTGACCGCGCGCAGCCACCGCTTCGGCGGCCTGTCGGGGCTGGTCGCCTCCGATGACGGCCAGCACCTGCTGATCGTCTCCGACGACGGTGAATGGGTCGCGCTCCGCCTCGACCAGGCCGAGGACGGGACGCCGCTGGGGGTGGCGGCGGCGCGGATCGACCGGCGCCTCGGCGTCGACGGGGCGCCGGCCGCGACCAAGACGGCGGGCGACGCGGAGGCGCTCACCCGCGACGGCGACGGCTATCTGGTGTCGGTGGAGACGGAGCGGCAGCTGCTGGTCTATCCGGGGCCCGACCCGACGCTGGCCACGCCGCAGCCGCGGGCGCTGCCGAAGGAGGCGGGATGCCTGCCCGGCAACGGCGGCATCGAGGCGATCGCGGTGGCGCCGCCTGCGAGCCCGGTGGCGGGCGTGCTGGTGATGTTCGCCGAGCGCGGCTGCACCGAGGGGCCGGTGGCGATGGGGGCCCGCGCGCTGCCGGTGTGGCTGGTGGCGCCGTCGGGTACGCGCCGGCTGCGGCTGGTGAAGGACGGCGACTTCCGGCAGACCGACGCGGCGTTCCTGCCGGGCGGCGACCTGCTGCTGCTGGAACGGCGCTACAACGGCGGCTTCGACATCGGCATGCGCATCCGGCGGCTGCCGCGCGACGCGTTCGCCGGCACTGCGCCGCTCGACGGCCCAGTGCTGATCGAGGCGGACTTCGCCTACGAGATCGACAACATGGAGGGGCTGGCAGTGAGTCGCGACGCCCGCGGCCGGCCGCTGATCACGCTGATGTCCGACGACAACAAGTCGTTCCTGCAGCGCACGCTTCTGTTGCGGTTCAGGCTGGACCAGCCGGCGCCGGCCCTCAGGCCCCGAGGCGGCGCGCCGGGCCAACCCCGATAGCGGCGATCAGGATCCGGTAGGGCGCCAGCAGCGCCAGCGCCACCACGAGCTTCACCGACAGGTCGCCCAGCGCCCAGGACATCCAGCGGGGGACGTCCATCGGCAGCACGCCGAGCAGCGGCGCCGCCTCGATGGCGAACGGGTCGTTCGGGCCGATCACCGCGAAGGCGGCGGCAAACGCGATGCCGAAGAACAGCGCGGTGTCGATCAGCGAGCCCAGAACCGAGGAGACAAGGGGTGCGCGCCACCAGCTGCCGCGGCGCAGCCGGTCGAAGATCGCCACGTCGAGGAGCTGGGCCACCAGGAACGCCGTGCCCGAGGCGATGGCGATGCGCGGCGTCGACAGCACGACCGACAGCGCGATGGCCACCAGGAAGCCGGCATAGACCACCATGCGCGCGGCCGAGGGGCCGAAGCGCCGATTGGTCAGGTCGGTCACCAGGAAGGCGAGCGGGTAGGTGAACGCGCCCCAGGTCAACAGGTCGGCGAGGTTGATCGCGCCGAGCCAGGCATGGACCGGATGCTGGACCAGGATGTTGGAGGCGAGCACCACCGACGTCATCGCGGCGATCGCGATGCCGAGCTGGCGGGCGGTGAACGGCTGCCGTGCGGTCATGGGCTCAGAACCGATCCATCTCGCGTGATCCAGGCGCAAAAACGCCCGGCAAGGCCGGGCGCTGCGGACGCGTCGGTCGCGGTTTACGCGGCCGCTTCGGCCTTCTTGGAGGCGATCTCGCGCTTGACGAGCAGAGCACGCGGGGACAGCTCGGCGTCCTTCGCCTTCATCAGGAAGGCGTCGAGGCCGCCCCGGTGTTCCACGGTGCGCAGCGAAGCCGCCGCGACGCGCAGGCGGATGCCGCGCTCGAGCGTTTCGGAAAGCAGGGTCACCGTGCACAGGTTGGGCAGGAAGCGGCGCCGCGTCTTGTTGTTGGCGTGGCTCACGTTATTACCGGTCAGCACGGCCTTGCCGGTTAGTTCACAGCGACGGGCCATTGCGAAAATCCTTGTTCGGCGGGCTGGCGAGAATACCTCAGCCCTCACATCGTCTCACAGGGTGATGGGAGCGTGTTTCTATAGGAATGCCGCCGATCCACGTCAAGCGCATCCATACAGGGAATCGCTTTTCCATGTTCGCGCGCGTGCACTCGACGGGGCTTCGCAGCCCTATCGTTAACCCCGTGGTCACCATGACGGGATCAATGTGAGCCCGATCGCCCCCCGACGGGCGAGCTCTGGTCACCGGGCGTACGGCACGGCTTCGGCGCCGCCGAAATGAGGACAGCATGGTGCAATCACGTCAGTCGAGAGGGTTTCCGGGCCGCTTGACGGGCCTCGGTCTCGTCGCCGCCGCCTGCATTCTGGGTGGCGCGGCGCACGCCGGCGAGCGCACGACCGCCGGTGTGCGCTACGACGTCAGCTTCAAGGGCGTCACCATCGCCAAGGGCAGCCTGTCGCTGGTCCTCGACGGGTCCGCCTATTCGGCCAAAGCGAACATGGAGCCGACGGGGTTCGCGACGCTGCTCACTGCGTCCAAGGTCGACGCGGAGTCGGAGGGCCGCTTCGACGCCACCGGTCTGGCGCCGGCGCGCTACAAGCTCAATTCCATCGATCCGGGCATGACCACCAAGGTCCGCATGAAGATGGCGGACGGCGCAGTGTCGCGCCTGGATGCCGAGCCGCCGCTCGATCCGGCGCCGGACCGGGTTCCGGTCACCGCGGCACACCGGCAGGGCGTGCTGGATCCGATCAGCGCGGCGATGATGCCGATCGCCATCTCCGACGGCGGCCTTGATGCGGACGCCGCCTGCGACCGCGTCGTGCCGGTCTTCGACGGCTGGACCCGCTACAATGTGGCGTTTTCCGCGAAGGGCGAGGAACGGCTGCGCACCCCGAGCTTCGATGGACCCGCGTTCGTCTGCGGGGCGCGCTGGAAACCCATCTCCGGTCATCGGGCCGGTTCCGACAGCGTCACCTACCTCGTCGAAAACCGCGGGCTTGAGGCCGCCTTCATCGCCGTCGGCTCCAAGATGCTGGTGCCGGTGCGCGTCGAGATCGAAACGCCCAACGGGGTGCTGCTGGTCCGGGCGACCGACGTGAAGCTGCAGGGCGTCCGGCTCGCCGATGCCTCACGCTAGAGCCCTTTCCGATCGGGTGGACTCACCTGATCGGAAAGAAATGGCTCCACGTTCAATGCCTTGAGCAATTCCTCTTCGGTCAGATCGCTTCGATCTGACCAGGGAACTGCTCAAGGCGGCTCCCGCTTTCCCTTCCATCGGAGTTTCCCCGTGCCGACCCGCTGCTCTCCGCGGTGGGGCGGCTGTACGACGGGCCCGGTCAGCGGCACATGTCCCTTCCCCGGTTGCGTCACGAGCTGCCCCCCAAAGCGCGGCCGCTTCTGCCGGCATTCCGTCCGTCCCAACGTGCGTGGGGGGACGGAAATCTTCGGCAACACTATTAATAGACTCTAAATATAATCCGTAAAACTCAAGTAATACCTACTATATCCGGCGTCTCTTCAAGAACAAACCAAGAATTAAAGCCGCGTGCCGATTCGATCTTGATTCGTACGTCTTGTGTTCTGCGGGAAGCGTCCGGAGCAGGCCGTCGGCTGGAAACGGCGATCGGAGGCGCTTTTCGGCTTCCGGGCGCTTGACTCGATGGACGATCGGAGTCCTCCGCCGCGACTCGCAATGATTGTCCCCGGCGGGGTCGGAACACGCCCTCCAAACAACATCTCGTGGCCATTTTTCGATTCAGAACAAGGGCTTGCGCAGAACGAACCATGAATCGGGAAAAGTCGCCGATTCGGGCTCGATTCGTTCCAGACTCGTTCCGGTTGCGGCGGGTGCCGCCAAAAAGTGCGGGCATCCCGGCGCCGCGGTGTGCTAGAGAAGGGGAGAGGGCAGACGGCGCGGCGCGCCGGATCATCTGCACCAGTTCACGAAACGCCTGCGTGTTTCCTTGCCGCCAAGCGCGGAGCCCGAGGGGGCACGTGGAACGAGCGGTGGTGCAACGCCGTTCGATGGGAAGAGCGCCGACATCCTTCGGCCAGCCGAGCCCTAACCCTTCATGACGCTTCAGACGCCCATGCCCCTTCCCCGCCAGGTCCGTGCGCGCACGGTCACCGCGGTGCTCGGCCCGACCAACACCGGCAAGACCCACCTGGCGATCGAGCGGATGCTGGGCCACAAGTCGGGCCTGATCGGCCTGCCGCTGCGGCTTCTCGCCCGCGAGGTCTATGCCCGCGTGGCGGCGCGGGTCGGCGCGGACCAGGTGGCGCTGATCACCGGCGAGGAGAAGATCCTTCCCGACAATCCGCGCTACTACGTCTCCACCGTCGAGGCGATGCCGCAGACCACCGACGTCGACTTCGTGGCGATCGACGAGGTGCAGCTGGCCAGCGACCTGGAGCGCGGCCGGGTGTTCACCGACCGGCTGCTGCGCCTGCGGGGCCAGTCTGAAACGCTGCTGCTGGGGGCGGCGACGGCCCGGCCGCTGCTGGAGCGCCTGCTGCCCGGCGTCAACGTCGTCACCCGGCCGCGCATGTCGGTGCTGAGCTACGCCGGCTCGAAGAAGATCACCCGCCTGCCCACCCGCTCCGCCGTGGTGGCGTTCTCCGCCGACGAGGTCTACCAGATCGCCGAGCTGATCCGCCGCCAGCGCGGCGGCGCGGCAGTGGTGCTCGGCGCGCTGAGCCCGCGCACCCGCAACGCCCAGGTGGAGCTGTTCCAGTCCGGCGACGTCGACTTCCTGATCGCCACCGACGCCATCGGCATGGGCCTCAACCTGGATGTGGACCACGTCGCATTTGCCTCCGACCGCAAGTTCGACGGCTACCAGTACCGGCGCCTCAATGCCGGCGAGCTGGGCCAGATCGCCGGGCGCGCCGGCCGCCACATGCGCGACGGCACCTTCGGTGTCACCGGTCGGGTGGACCCGTTCGACGACGAGCTGGTGCAGCAGCTGGAAGCCCACACCTTCGCGCCGATCAAGGTGTTCCAGTGGCGCAACTCCGACCTCGAATTCGCGTCGATCGCGGCGCTCAGACGGTCGCTCGACGTGGCCCCGCGGGAAGACGGGCTGACCCGCGCGCCGCCGGCCGAGGACATCGCCTGCCTGGAATTCGCTGCCCGCGACCCGGAAATCAGCGCGATGGCGCATGGACCGGCGGCGGTCGAGCGTTTATGGGACGTGTGCCAGCTTCCGGACTATCGCCGGATCGCACCGGCCAATCATGCGGAACTCGTTCTCGACGTGTATCGCCATCTGGCGACGAAGGGGCGGATTCCCGACGACTGGTTCGCAGGCCAACTGACGTTTGCCGACCGAACGGATGGCGATATCGACACGTTGTCGAATCGCATCGCCCACATCCGGACATGGACTTATGTTGCCAACCGGGCGGATTGGCTCGACGATCCCGCCCATTGGAGAGAAACCACCCGCGCCATCGAGGACAGGCTGTCGGACGCGCTCCACGAGCGTCTGACCCATCGTTTCGTCGACCGTCGAACGAGCGTCCTGATGCGCCGGCTGAGAGACAACGACATGCTGGACTCCGAGATCACGACCTCGGGCGACGTGGTGGTGGAAGGCCATCATGTCGGCAATCTTCACGGCTTCCGCTTCATTCCGGTCTCGACTGGCGAGACGCCGGATCTGAAGGCGGTGCGCGCCGCCGCCCAGAAAGCGCTCGCGAGCGAGTTCGAGCGGCGCGCCGACCGGCTGGCCGAGGCGCCCGATGCGGCGTTCGTGCTGGCATCGGACGGGGCGATCCGATGGCACGGCGAGGCGGTTGCCAAGCTGATGCCGGGCGAGGAAACGCTGCGACCGTCGATGATCGTGCTGTCCGACGAGCAGCTGAGCGGCCCGGCGCTCGAGAAGGTGCAGGCGCGGCTGCAGCTGTGGCTTAAGACCCAGGTCGAGACGCTGCTGAAGCCGCTCTTCGAACTGCGCGGCGCGCAGGATCTCGATGGCATCTCGCGCGGCCTCGCCTTCCAGATCGCCGAGGCGCTGGGGGTCCTCGACCGCCACCAGGTGGCGGACGAGGTCAAGGGGCTCGACCAGCAGGCGCGAGCCGGCATGCGTCAGTATGGCGTGCGCTTCGGCGCCTACAACATCTATGTCCCGGCGCTGCTGAAGCCGGCGCCGAGCCGGCTGCTGGCCGAGCTGTGGGCGCTGAAGAACGCCAGCCTGGAGGTGGCCGGCCTCGCCGAGCTGCCGCAGCTGTCGTCCTCGGGCCGCACCTCCATCCCGATCGATCCCGAGGTGCCGAAGGCGCTCTACGGCGTCGTCGGCTTCCGCGTGTGCGGCAGCCGCGCCGTCCGCGTCGACATCCTGGAGCGGCTCGCCGACCAGATAAGGCCGCTAATCGCCTGGAAGCCGTCGACCCCGGGGGCGACCCCGCCCGACGGGGCGATCCCTGAGGGCGGCGGCTTTACGGTGACCGTGTCGATGACCTCGCTGCTCGGCTGTTCGGGAGAGGATTTCGCCTCCATCCTGAAGTCGCTGGGCTACCGGCTGGAGCGTCGTCCGGCTCCGGTGGCTGCGGATGCCGCCTCCGCGGCGCCGTCCGAGACGGTGGTGACCGCGGCGACGCCGGCCGATGAAGGCGCGGACGCACCGGCCGACGGAGTGCCCGCTCCTGCGAGCGGCGCCGCGCCGGAGGGCCTGTCGCAGACCGAGGCCGAAGCGCCGGCAGCCGACGAGGAGCCGGCGACCGACGCCGCCCAGGCCCCGGAGCCTGTGGCCGCCGTGGCCAAAGCCGACACCCGGACCGAGGACGCGACCGCGGAGCCGACCGGCACCGACGGAGCACCTCAGCGCGAAGGCGCCGGCGGGACGGAGACGGCGAACGACGACGTCGCGCCGGTTGCCGCGGGCAACCCCAACACCCCGGCGCATGCCGGCGTGCAGGCGGAGGCCGATGGGCAGGCGGAAGCCGAGGTCCCCGACCTGTCGGAAACCGAGGCCGAGGCACCCGCGGAGCCGGCGGTTGCGCCGAGCGCGGACCTGGCCGCTGCCGCGACCGATGGCACGGAAGCCGCTCCCGCGGCCGAGACCGCGGCTGCGCCCGATGCGGCCCCGGCAGAGCCGGAGATGATCGAGGTCTGGCGTCCGGGCCGGCGGCGCCACGGCAACGAGCGCCGTCCCGACCGGCGGGGCGCGCAGGCGCAGGGCCAGCAGGGTCAGCAGGATGGCGAGCGTGCCGAGCGCGGCCGTGGCGGACGCCGCGGCGATCGCAAGCCCCAGCAGCCTGGACAGGGTCGAGGCGCGGGCCAGCTTGGCGGCACTGGCAAGCCCGGCGGCGGCAAGCCGGGTGGCGGCGGCGGAAGCGGCGCCCCGCGCCACGGCAAGGGCGGCGGTCCGCGCGAGGATCAGCGGCCGAGGCGTCCTCCGCCGAAGGAGCGTCCGGTGGATCCCGATTCGCCGTTCGCCAAGCTCGCCGAACTGAAGCGCAATCTGGAGAGAGGATCGCGTGACCCCAACTGACGGGGACGCGGCCGCCGACAGGCTGCGCATCGATCTGTGGATCTGGCGTGCCCGCTTCGCGCCGAACCGCCCGTTTGCCCAGGCCCTCATCGAGGCCGGGCGCGTGCGGGTCAATCGGGACAAGGTGAAGGCCCCCGGCCGCCGGGTCGGCGTCGGCGACGTGCTGACGGTGTCGGCGCGCGGCGGCGGCGTTCGCGTGGTGCGCATTCTGGCGCTGCCGGAGCGGCGCGGATCGGCGACGGTGGCACGCACCCTCTACGAGGACCTGTCGCCGCCGCCGGACGGCGGCGTTCCGGACGGCGAGGACGGCTCGACCGGCTGAGACCCGCCAGCGTGACCTGTCGATCCGTGGCGCGCCCGACGCGGTGGGAGCGCGGGGCCGTGGCGCCCGGACCGCCGCTCGGGATTTTCATGCCTTCCCGGGGCCGGATATTGGAGCGGCGTTGCTTGAGACGGCCGGCGCTTGGCGTTAAGCCGGTGGGGAATTCAGCGTGGCGGGAGTAAATTTCCCGGACGCGGCGATTGGAGGATTGAGATGACGTACGTCGTCACCGAGGCGTGCATCAAGTGCAAGTACACCGACTGCGTCGAGGTCTGCCCCGTGGATTGCTTCTACGAGGGCGAGAACATGCTCGTCATCCATCCGGACGAATGCATCGACTGCGGGGTCTGCGAGCCTGAGTGCCCGATCGACGCGATCAAGCCCGACACCGAGCCGGGACTGGAAAAGTGGCTCGAGGTGAACACCGAGTACGCGTCGAAGTGGCCCAACCTCACCGCCAAGAAGGACCCGCTGCCGGAAGCGGCGGAGTTCGACACCGTGCCGAACAAGTTCGAGACCTATTTTTCCGAGGAGCCGGGCGAGGGCGACTGAACCCTCGGCCCGGGCCGACGGCTGCGATCCGGACGGATGGACAGCGCTTGACGCCTTGACCTGCGGAACCGCTTTCCGTCGATCGGGTGAGACCGCCGGATCGGGATTGGGTCCACGCATTCCCGGCGCGGATTTGCGTGCAGGATGAGGCGTCTGGCGGCCGGGCCGTGTCCAATTGCCGCATCCGCGTGCGGCGTGCGGCGCACGCCGAATCGCTTTTGCTCCGCGGCAAGCCTTTGATTTTTACAAAAAAATACGATATGTTTGGGAATTCGATCGATCGTTCGGACCGAGGCATCATCTGCCGTCGCCATCCCAGCATCGCCTGAAACGCATCGGCCGGCCCTACCGCCCGCCGATCGTCTAGCCTCGAATTCCTGGATGGCAAAGCGAATTCGTAGGTGGCAGTTGCGGGGTGGCAAAGCGCTTTCCGGCGCGGGCCCATCCTTCGGGACACGCGGGACACGCCCTCAGCGGGCCCGGCGATCGACGCATCCAAGCGCCGCCATTGGCGCTCAATAGACGATTCGACCGGAATGTCAAAGGTCGGGTCCGACAAAACGCAAGTAGGCGCAGGAGTGCACACTCGTATGGCCACCACGGCAAAGAAACCCGTTCAGCGGTCGATCTTCAAGCCCCAGGATTACATCGTCTATCCGGCCCACGGCGTGGGTCAGATCGAGGCGATCGAGGAGCAGGAGGTCGCGGGCCACAAGCTCGAGCTGATCGTGGTCAACTTCGAAAAAGACAAGATGACGCTGCGCGTCCCCGTCGCGAAAGCCAAGAGCGCGGGTCTGCGCAAGCTGGCCGAGCCGGTCACCGTGAAGAAGGCGCTCGACGTCGTCACGGGTCGGGCGCGCGTCAAGCGCACCATGTGGAGCCGCCGCGCCCAGGAGTATGAGGCGAAGATCAACTCCGGCGACCTGCTGTCCATCGCCGAGGTCGTCCGCGACCTGTTCCGGGCCGACACCCAGCCGGAGCAGTCCTACTCCGAGCGCCAGCTGTTCGAGGCGGCCCTCGACCGGATGGCGCGCGAGATCGCGGCCGTGAACAAGGTCTCCGAGACCGAGGCGGTGAAGCTCATCGAGAGCCAGCTCGCCAAGGCGCCCCGACGCGGTCCGAAGACCGCCGAGGGCGACGCCGAAGCCGAGAACGAGGCCGAGACCGGCGACGACACGGACACCGAGACGGAGCAGGAAGAGGCGGCCTGACGGGCTGCATCTCCGCCGCCAAGGTGAGCTGCATTGGAACGGGCGCCCATCGGCGCCCGTTTCGCTTTGATAACGGCCGTTCACGATTGTGTGCGGGCGCACGAATCCGCCTCGCATGATCCGGCCGTCCGGGACCATCGTATCCCGGGGGTACGCATCACTGTGCGAGGACGCCATGGCCGGGACCAGCATTTCTCGACGCCAACTCGTTCGGGCCGCGATGAACGCGCCATATCTCGAACGTGAGCAGGAGCTGGAGCTCGCCCGCCAGTGGCGCGAGAGCGGCGACAAGCGCGCCCTCGACGTGCTGGCCTCCGCCCACATGCGCCTCGTCATCGCCATGGCGTCCAAGTTCCGGCACTTCGGGCTGCCGATGAACGACCTGATCCAGGAAGGCCATGTGGGGCTTCTGGAGGCGGCGGCGCGCTTCGAGCCGGACCGCAACGTCCGCTTCTCCACCTATGCGACCTGGTGGATCCGCGCGTCGATCCAGGACTACATCCTGCGCAACTGGTCGATCGTCCGCGGCGGCACCTCCTCGACCCAGAAGGCGCTGTTCTTCAACCTGCGCCGCCTGCGCGCCAAGCTTTCCCGCGACGGCAACGCGGTGACCTCCCAGAGCGTGGTGACCGAGATCGCCACGGCGGTGGGGGTGTCGCGGGCCGACGTGGAGCTGATGAACGCCCGGCTGTCGGCCCCCGACACCTCGCTGAACGCACCGGTCATGGAAAGCGAGGACTCCGGCTCCGACCGCCAGGACTTCCTGGTCTGCGAGCAGCCGCTGCAGGACGAGACGGTGGGCGCGGTGATCGACACCGAGCGCCGCTCGCGATGGCTGCGCCGGGCCCTGGGCGAGCTCAACGAGCGCGAACTGCGGATCGTGCGGGAACGGCGCCTCGCCGAAGAGAGCGTCACCCTTGAGGCGCTGGGCTCGAAGCTCGGCATCTCCAAGGAGCGGGTCCGGCAGATCGAAAGCCGCGCGCTGGAAAAGCTGCGCGCGGCGCTGTTGCGCGACCATCCCGACCGGGCGGCGTTCACCGGCTGAGGCCGGTGTCCCCGTCCGCCCCGCCGAGCGGAGACGGTCTGCCAGCTGGCCGCGGCCTCAGTGCAGCAAGTTCGGGAACAGGCCGAGAATGCCGATGATGATCAGGTAGGCGGCAACGGCGTAGTTCAGCACCCGCGGTACCACCAGGATCAGAATTCCGATGACGAGTGCGAGAAGCGGCTGGATGGCAAGGTCGACCATGGCTGTTCACTCCGTTGCTGGGCGCGGCGGCCGGGGGTGAAAGCCCGCCGGCGCCGGGCGGACGAGGGATCAACGCACGTTTGGCGCGGCAGTTCAGATACGGCCGGTCGCTCGTCCGCACGGATCTGAGGCCGGCCGAGCCGTTGTCGGCCGGAACGCCGCGAACCACAAGCGCAAGGCGGACAATCTGCAGCCTTTGCATATCGATCAGGTGACGCCGTGGGGCCGCAAAGAGACGGGTGCGGGATCCTACCCGACGGCCGCAAACACCGCCTTGATCTGATCGACGGTCGGCTTCGGGCCCTGCCCGGTGACGTACATCAGGGTGATGCCGTCGATCAGGCCCGCGCAGACGTCGACGGGCACGTGTCCTTTCCTGTCGGACACGAGGGTCAGGAAGAAGGTGATCGGCCGCCGGGCAGCCCCGGTCAGGCGATCACCGACGCCGGACAGGTCCGGACGGCGGGTGGAGGCGAGCGTCAGTTCCATTCGCGCCAGGAACAAGTGCCGCTCCCGATCGGCGTAGGCAACCAGCTCCTCGCCGACGTAGGCGATCCCGGCGTCCATGCCCTCACGGGCGACCCGGTCGGAAAAGCCCAGCTGAAGATCGTCGCAATCCTTGCCCAACAGGGCCTCCAGATGGCCGGCCGCGGCGCCGAGCAGGTCGGTCTTCTTCGGGAAGTGATAGCTGGTGGATCCTTGCGGAAGCGCCGCCGCCGCATCGACGGCGCGGTGAGTCACGCCCTCCAGCCCCCGCTCGGCCAGAAGCGCGATCACGGTGTCGAGAATGACGGTCTTCCGGTCTCTGGAGGCCATTGATTGCAACGCTCTACATATGTAGTGAATCCGGAGACATACGACTCAATAAGTAATACAAGCGAAGGATCATCCTATGACGCAAGCGGCCGCACAAGCCATCACTCGGCTGAACCCACCGACGATGCCGAATTCCGTCCAGCTGGGGTACTCGCAGATCTCGATCGTCGAACCCGGACGCATGGCCTATGTCTCCGGCCAGGTCGCTGTGCCGCCTGACGGAGGGCCGGTGCCGGCGGATCTCGGGGAGCAGGTCCGCCTGGCTGCGGCCAATGCACGGGCCGCGCTGGATGCACTCGGGGCGACCCCCGCTGACATCGTGATCCTCCGCTGCTTCATGACCGATCTGAATGCGGAGACGCTTGCCGAGGTCTTTCCAGCCGTCGTCGCGTTCTTCGACGGTGCGATGCCCTGCCTCACAGGGGTCGGCGTCGCGGCGCTCGCCGGCGCGGATCTGAAGGTGGAACTGGAACTGACGGTGCGCCTGCCTGGCTGACGGACTCCCGCCTCGAAACGCAAGAAGGGCGGCCCGAGGGCCGCCCTTCCGCAATGTCGTCTCAGTGCGCAGATAACCGGAAGGAAGCGGCGAGGGCCGCCGCTCCCACGTCCGGTCTTACTCCTCGTCGCCTTCGCGGGCCTTGAGCGCTGCGCCCAGGATGTCGCCCAGCGACGCGCCGGAGTCGGTCGAGCCGTACTGTGCGACGGCTTCCTTCTCTTCGGCGATCTCGAGCGCCTTGATCGACACGGCGACCTTGCGGGCCTTCTTGTCGAACTGGGTGATGCGCGCGTCGACCTTGTCGCCGACCGAGAACCGCTCGGGCCGCTGCTCGGAGCGGTCGCGGGCGAGGTCGGAGCGGCGGATGAAGGCGGTCAGGTCGGTGTCGACGATCTTCACCTCAAGACCGGCATCCTGAACCTGCGTGATCTCGCAGGTCACGATGGCGCCTTTGCGGACGTCGCCAGCCTCGGTGAACGGGTCGCCCTGGAGCTGCTTGATGCCGAGCGAGATCCGCTCCTTCTCCACGTCGACGTCGAGCACCACGGCGCGCACCATGTCGCTCTTGTTGAACTCGGTGATGACCTCCTCGCCGGGACGGTTCCAGTCGAGATCCGACAGGTGAACCATGCCGTCGATGTCGCCATCGAGGCCGATGAACAGACCGAACTCGGTCTTGTTCTTGACCTCGCCCTCGACCTCGGAGCCAACCGGATGGGACTCCAGGAAGAGCTCCCAGGGGTTCTCCAGGGTCTGCTTGAGGCCGAGCGAGATGCGGCGCTTGACCGGATCGACCTCGAGGATGACGACCTCGACTTCCTGGCTGGTCGACACGATCTTGCCCGGGTGGACGTTCTTCTTCGTCCAGCTCATCTCGGAGACGTGGATGAGACCCTCGATGCCCGGCTCCAGCTCAACGAACGCACCGTAGTCGGTGATGTTGTTGACGCGGCCCGTGAAGCGGGCGTTGACCGGATACTTGGCCTCGATGCCTTCCCACGGGTCGGCCATCAGCTGCTTCATGCCGAGCGAGATGCGGTGGGTCTCGTGATTGACCCGGATCACCTGCACCTTGACCGACTGTCCGATGGACAGGATCTCGGTCGGGTGATTGACGCGGCGCCAGGCCATGTCGGTGACGTGCAACAGGCCGTCGATGCCGCCCAGGTCCACGAACGCACCGTAGTCGGTGATGTTCTTGACCACGCCCTCGATGATCTGACCCTCTTCGAGGCTCTGGACCAGTTCGGAACGCTGCTCGGCGCGGGTTTCCTCGAGCACGACACGGCGCGACACGACGATGTTGCCGCGGCGCTTGTCCATCTTGAGGATCTGGAACGGCTGCGGGGTGTGCATCAGCGGGCCGACGTCGCGGACCGGGCGGATGTCCACTTGGCTGCGCGGCAGGAACGCCACGGCCCCGTCGAGGTCGACGGTGAAGCCGCCCTTGACCGAGTTGAAGATCTGGCCGGTGACCTTCTCGTTCTTCTCGAAGGCGACCTCGAGCCGGATCCAGCTCTCTTCGCGGCGGGCCTTGTCGCGCGACAGCACGGCCTCGCCGAGCGCATTCTCGACGCGCTCGAGATAGACTTCGACCTCGTCGCCGATCTTCAGGTCGCCGTCGCGACCCTTGACGCCGAATTCCTTGAGGGGGACCCGGCCTTCGACCTTGAGGCCGACGTCGATGACTGCGAGATCTTTTTCGAAGCCGACCACCGTCCCTTTGACGACGGTCCCTTCCTGCATGTCAGCCGCTTTGAACGAAGCTTCGAGGAGGGCGGCGAAATCCTCACGTGAGGGTGTCTGTACGGTCATTCAGTCTCCTGGACGCCGATTGCTCGGCATGCGCCGGTGGTTTGTGTTGCTCGAACCGTCCTGCAGGGGAGTGATCTTTCGCGTCCGCGGGTAAAATGCGGACTGTCCGGCGCAAGGCCCCTGCAACACAGCCATGATACTGGTGAAACGCAACGAGCGACCGGATCAGGGATCACGGTCGTTCGAAATCGGTCGCGCGTCGCAGTGACGGCCGAAAAAGGCTGCCTACTCCGGCGGGGACCCGCGATGTCCGGCCGTGCCGGACGCTGAACGCAAGGCCTCGTCGACGATTTCCACAGCCGCGCGAAACGCGGCATCTATATCCAACTCCGTCGTGTCGAGCAAGACGGCGTCGGGAGCGGCGGCCAGCGGCGCCACGGTGCGGCCGGAATCGCGCGCGTCGCGGCGGCGGAGATCGGCCAGCACGGCCTCGTAGGTTCCCTCCTCGCCGCGCCCGGAAATCTCGGCGGCGCGGCGCGCGGCGCGCGCCTCTGGCGTCGCGGTGACGAACAGCTTCGCCACGGCATGGGGGCAGACGACGGTGCCGATGTCGCGCCCGTCGAGGACGGCACCGGGCGGCAGTTCGGCGAAGGCGCGCTGATGCTCGACCAGCGCGGCGCGCAGCTGCGGCAGCACCGCGATCCGCGACGCCGCCTCGCCGATCGCGTGGTTCGACAGGCGGTCGCGGTCGATGCGGTCGAAGTCGACGCGGGCGACGGCGGCCACGGCGGCGGCCTCGTCGTCCAGCGGTTCGTGCTGGGAGAGAAGTTCCTGCGCCACGGCCCGGTAGGTGAGGCCGGTGTCGAGGTAGCGCAGCCCGAAGTGGTTCGCGAGGCGGCGGGCGAGGGTGCCCTTGCCCGATGCGGCCGGACCGTCGATCGCGACGATCATGAGGTGGTGTCCGAGGTGTCGGCGAAGCGGCCGCCGAGGCTCTCCATCATCGCCACGAAGCCGGGGAAGCTAGTGGCGATCATGCGGGTGTCGTCGACGGTGACCGGCTCGTCGGTGGCCAGACCCATGACGAGGAAGCTCATGGCCAGCCGGTGATCCATATGGGTCGCGACCAGGCCGCCGCCGCACGCGCCGGTGCGGCCGGTGACGGCGAGCCAGGTGTCGCCGGTGTCCACCGCGATGCCGTTCGCCCGCAGCCCGGCGGCCACGGCTTCGAGCCGGTCGGCCTCCTTGACCCGAAGTTCGCCGACGCCCTCCATCCGGGTGGTGCCCTCGGCGAACGCCGCCGCAACGGCGAGCACCGGATACTCGTCGATCATCGAGGGCGCGCGGGCGGCCGGCACGGTGACGCCCTTCAGGCGGCTGGCGCGCACGTGCACGTCGCCGATCTTCTCGCCTCCAGACACGCGCGCGTTCTCGATGGCGATGTCGGCGCCCATCTCCTTCAGCGTGTCGAACAGGCCGGTGCGCGTCGGGTTGAGCAGCACGTCGGTGACGGTGACGTCGGAGCCTTCGACGATGAGCCCGGCGACGATCGCGAAGGCGGCGGAGCTCGGGTCGCCGGGGACCGTCAGGTCCATCGGGGTGAGGTCGGCGCGGCCGGTCAGGCTGATCCGCCGACGGCCGGCGTCGTCGGTCTCGATGGCGAGCGGCACGCCGAAGCCCTCGAGCATCCGCTCGGTGTGGTCGCGCGACGGGTTTTCCTCGATCACCGTGGTCGTGCCCGGCGCGTTGAGGCCGGCCAGCAGGATCGCCGACTTCACCTGGGCCGAGGGCACCGGCAGCGTGTAGGTGATCGGCACGGCCGTCGCGGCGCCGCGGATCGTCAGCGGCAGCCGGTCGCCCGAGCGCGCGATCACCCGGGCGCCCATGGTGCGCAGCGGATCGAGGACGCGGGCCATCGGCCGGCGCGACAGCGACGCGTCGCCGATCGCGGTGGCGACGATCGGATGGGTGGCAAGAAGGCCGAGAATCAGCCGCACGCCGGTGCCGGCGTTGCCGAAATCGAGGGCGCCTTCCGGCTCCAGCAGGCTGCCGACGCCGACGCCGTCGACCTGCCAGCGGCCGCCGGCGTCGCGTTCGATGCGGGCACCGAGCGCGCGCATGGCGCCGGCGGTGGCGTGCACGTCCTCCGATTCCAGGAGCCCGTCGATGGTCGAGCGGCCGACGGCGAGGCCGGCGAGCATCAGCGCGCGGTGGGACACCGACTTGTCGCCGGGAACGCGGAGGCGGCCGGACAGCGGAGTGGCGGGGCTTGCGGTGAGCGGGGTCGGTGCCAAGCGGAATGCCTCGATGAAAGGCCGCCCGGCTCTGGGCCTCCACCGGCGCCCCCGGCGGGGCCTCTGGACGGGGCTGCGGAGACCGGTGCCGGCCGAATTCGGGCCGACGGCGGCGACCACGATCTGGTGACGGAGCTGGTAGCTAACACGCGGTCGGGACGCCGTCACCCCGGGCGCGCGAAATGTTCGAAGCCGACTTCGTCGATTGGGCTTTGACAGGACCCGCCCTGCTGTGTATTCCGGCCGCCTCCTATCAGAACGCGAGGCGGTTCCGTGGCAAAACCCGAGCTCGGCACCAAACGACAGTGCTCCAACTGCGGAGCCAAGTACTACGACTTGGGCAAGGACCCGATTCTGTGCCCGAAATGCGGCACGCCGTTCGTTGTCGCGGTGCCCGTGTCGCGCCCGTCCAAGGCGGCGCCGGTCAAGGCCGCGCCGGTGGTCGAGGCGGAGGAGACGGAAGTCGACACCGACGAGGACGTCGAGCTGGTTTCGCTCGAGGAGGCCGACGAGGACACCGCTCCGGCCGCCCGCGAGAAGGCGATCGACGACGATGACGACGAGATCGAGATCGACACCGATCTGCCGGCCGACGATGACGACGACGACACCTTCCTCGAGGATGACGAGGAAGACGACGGGGTTGTCGATGTCGCGCGCGGCGTCGAGGACGACGACGACACCGAAAGGTGAACGGAATGGCGGGCGCGGTGGATTCGGCCAAAAGGCCTATTGATTCCGCAGCGAACCGCACCTAAGTTCCGACGCGCTCGCCGGGGGGTCCCCAATCCCCCCGGAACGGATGGGGCCATAGCTCAGTTGGGAGAGCGCTTGAATGGCATTCAAGAGGTCGGCGGTTCGATTCCGCCTGGCTCCACCAAACTTCTCCTCCGCGTGAGGGATCGCAAAAAGCCGCCGAGAGGCGGCTTTTTTGTTGTCCGGTGGGCGGGATTCCGATCGCGCGCCTGCAGAGCGGATGCCCCGCAGGCGCGCCGAATCGCTATTCGGCCGTCCAGCCGCCGTCGATCGGCAGGATCGCGCCGGTGATCGACGCGGCCGCGTCGGAGCACAGGAACACCGCGAATGCCGCGACCTGCTCCACCGTCACGAACTCCTTGGTCGGCTGGGCGGCGAGCAGCACGTCGTGCTTCACCTGCTCCTCGGTGATGCCGCGCGCCTTGGCAGTGTCGGGGATCTGTTTTTCCACCAGCGGCGTCCAGACGTAGCCCGGGCAGAGCGCGTTGACGGTGACGCCGTGCTGGGCGGTCTCGAGCGCCACGACTTTGGTGAGGCCGGCGATGCCGTGCTTGGCGGCGACGTAGGCGGCCTTGTCCGGCGAGGCGACGAGGGCATGGGCCGACGCCGTGTTGATGATGCGGCCCCACTTGCGGCTCTTCATGCCGGGGACGGCGGCCTTGATGGTGTGGAACGCCGAGGAGAGGTTGATCGCGATGATGGCGTCCCACTTGGCGTCCGGGAAGTCCTCGATGGGCGAGACGTACTGGATGCCGGCGTTGTTCACCAGGATGTCGACCGATCCGAAGGTGTCTTCGGCGGTCTTGATCATGCCGGTGATCTCGTCCGGCTTGGTCATGTCGGCGGCGGAATAGAGGCACTTCACGTTGAATTCGGTCTCGATGGCGGCGCGTTCCTTCTCGATCGCCTCCGCCTCGCCAAAGCCGTTGATGACGATGTTGGCGCCCTTTTCGGCCATCGCCCGCGCGTAGCCGAGGCCGATGCCGGAGGTCGATCCGGTGATCACAGCCGTCTTGCCTTTGAGCATCCCGCTCTCCTTCGTTCTGGACATCCGGCCCCGGATGCGCGCATCGGGGCCGCGATACTGGTAGACAGTGCGTGCCAGCTTCCCGCCGACGGCCATCCCCTTGAGCCGCTCCCGGCCGCCTCGGACCGATCCGGCCGAACGGGACGTGCTCAATTCTCTGAAGCTGGGACCTTTTCGTGTCGATCAGGCGGCTCCACCTGATGGCAAAAGGCTGGAGCAAGGGGCACGCGCAATCAAGCCGAATTGTGCGGCACTTTGACGACGCGGGCGGCCGGTCGACGGATCGCCGCCGCGCCTTGGCCGTTCCGTTCCCGGCACGGGCGCTGGCAAGGCCTGATCGCATCGGCCCGCCGCCAACCCTACGGCTCGCAATTGCCACGGTCGCGCGCTAAGAGGGAAGCTGCCGCGCCATCGGCGGACGAGGCAGGACGACCCCCTTCGGTGTGCGGACGCGTGCCAGACAATCGAGACCAGGCGATGACCGCGATTTTTCCGGATCCGACCCACGACCACCGCCGCTGCGCGAGCGATTCGGTCGCCGCCGCCGAGGCCCATTGCAGCGGCAAGGGTGTGCGGCTGTCGACGATGCGCCGCGCCGTGCTGGAGCAGCTGGCGGAGAGCCACGAGCCGCTCGGCGCCTATGAGATCCTCGACCGGCTGTCGGCCGATGGCGGCCGCCCGGCGCCGATTTCGGTCTATCGGGCGCTGTCGTTCCTCACCGGCGAGGGGCTGGCGCACCGCATCGAGAGCCTGAATGCCTACGTCGCCTGCGCGGAGACCCACACCGATGCACAGCCGCTGGTCTTCCTGATCTGCGAGACCTGCCGCCAGGTCGGCGAGGCGAGAGCCGTCGACCTCGGCATCAAGGTGGACACGGTGGCGCGGGCCGCCGGGTTCGAGCCGCGCCGGGCCGCGCTGGAAATCTTCGGCGTCTGCGAGCACTGCCGCACGGCCAAGGGATGAGCGCGTCCGCGAGCGGGCCGGCGCCGCAATCGGCGGCGCTTCTCCCCGACCTTCCGGTCATCGGTCTGATGGTCGTCCTGTGCGCCAGCTGGGGCCTGCAGCAGGTCGCCATCAAGATCGCCATGGTCGACATCCCGCCGCTCACCCAGCTGGCGCTGCGCTGCGGCGGCGGCATCCTGCTGGTCTACGCCTGGAGCCTGTGGCGCGGCGTTGCGCTGTTCCAGCGTGACCGCTCGCTCGTCCCCGGCCTGCTGTCCGGCGGCTTCTTCGCCACCGAGTTCGTGATTCTGTACCTGGCGCTGGAGCACACGGCGGCGAGCCGCGTCACCCTGTTCCTCTACACCGCGCCGTTCTTCGTGGCGCTGGGGGCGCTGGTGTTCCTGCCCGGCGAGCGGCTGCGGCCGCTGCAGTGGCTCGGCGTCGTCTTCTCGTTCACCGGCGTGGCGGTGGCGATGGGCGCGCCGCCGCCGGAGGCCGACTGGGCGAGCCGGCTCGCCGATGCCGGCTGCGTGCTCGCCGGCGCGCTGTGGGCCGGGCAGACGCTGACCATCCGCAAATCGGTGCTGAAGACCGTGCCGTTCGAGAAGGTGCTGCTCTACCAGCTGACGATGTCGTTGCTCTTCGCGGTGGTGTTCGCGGTCGTGCGCGGCGAGGAGCTCCGGTGGCCAGTGTCCGGCACGTCGATCTTCTGGCTCCTCTACCAGATCGTCTGGGTGGTGGCCGTCACCTACCTGATCTGGTTCAAGCTGCTGTCGCGCTACGCCGCCGGCCCGCTGCAGGCAGCCACTGCCATGAGCCCGATGTTCGGCATCGCCGCCGGCGTGCTGGTGCTCGGCGAGGCCTTCACCCCGGGCTTCGGCATGGCGACGGTGCTGATCGTCATCGGGCTGGTGCTGGTCAACTATCGGCGCAGGCGCCCCCTGCCGGACGGCGGCATCCGACCTACATAGGGGCGAACGGTTGTTTCCGCCCGATCGAGACCACCGCGGGAATCCGGACGGGGCGGCGGCTGTGCGTGTCGCCGGCTTGTGATATGGATCGGCCACCCTGTCCGCCCGATCGCGACCCCGACAGCGAGAGTTCGGCGATGAACGCGCCCATGACCCCGACTGCGCCCCCGATTGCCTCCGGTCCCAGCGCCCGGCGCCGCTCCGTGCCCGTCGACGTGGGCGGCGTGATCGTCGGCGGCGAGGCGCCGGTCGTCGTGCAGTCGATGACCAACACCGACACCGCCGACATCCAGGCCACCGTCGCCCAGGTGGCGGCACTGGCCCGTGCCGGCTCCGAGATCGTGCGCATCACCGTCGACCGCGACGAGGCGGCGGCCGCCGTGCCGCACATCCGCGACCGGCTGATGCTGATGGGCATCAACGTGCCGCTGGTCGGCGACTTCCACTACATCGGCCACAAGCTGCTCGCCGACCATCCCGCCTGCGCCGAGGCGCTCGCCAAGTACCGGATCAATCCCGGCAACGTCGGCTTCAAGGCCAAGCGCGACAGCCAGTTCGGCGCCATCATCGAGATGGCGATGCGCCACGACAAGCCGGTGCGTATCGGCGTCAACTGGGGCTCGCTCGACCAGGAGCTGCTGACCCACCTGATGGACGAGAACGCCGCGTCGGCAGCGCCGGTGTCGGCCGCCGCCATCACCCGCGAGGCGATGATCCGCTCCGGGATCCTGTCAGCGGAGCGCGCCGAGGAGCTGGGGCTCGGCCGCGACAAGATCCTGATCTCGGCCAAGGTGAGCGACGTGCAGGAGCTGATCGCGGTCTACCGCGACCTGGCGCGGCGCTGCGACTATGCGCTGCACCTGGGCCTCACCGAGGCCGGCATGGGGTCCAAGGGCATCGTCGCCTCGTCGGCGGCGCTGGGCATCCTGTTGCAGGAAGGCATCGGCGACACCATCCGCATTTCGCTGACGCCGGAGCCGAACGGCGACCGGACGCGCGAGGTCACCGTCGCCCAGGAGCTGCTGCAGACGATGGGCTTCCGCGCCTTCGTGCCGGTGGTCGCCGCCTGCCCCGGCTGCGGGCGCACCACCTCGACCGTCTTCCAGCAGCTCGCCAAGGACATCCAGGCGCACCTGTCGGAAAGCATGCCGGTGTGGAAGGAGCAGTATCCGGGCGTGGAGGCGCTGCAGGTCGCCGTCATGGGCTGCATCGTCAACGGCCCGGGCGAATCCAAGCACGCCGACATCGGCATTTCGCTGCCCGGCACCGGCGAGACGCCCGCCGCCCCGGTGTTCGTCGACGGCCGGAAGGTCACCACGCTGCGCGGTCCGAAGATCGCCGACGAGTTCAAGCAGATGGTCGCCGACTATATCGAGAACCGCTTCGGCCGGTCGTCGGCGAGCGACGCGGCCGAGTAGGCGTCATTCGGCCGCCGCCCGATCTGCGGGCGTCTCGCCATCGAAGGCCTTCCGTGCGGCTTCCATCTCGTCGGCGTGCTCGACGGCCCAGCGCGACAGGTGGCTGATCGGCTCCAGCAGCGACTGGCCGAGCGGCGTCAGCGCGTATTCCACCTTCGGCGGAACGCTGGCGAAGACCGTCCGGGTGACCAGGCCGTCCCGCTCCAGTCCGCGCAGCGTAAACGTGAGCATCCGTTGCGAGATCACGCCGATCCGCCGCTTCAGCTCGTTGAAGCGGACCGGACCGTCGGCGAGCAGCACGACCACCAGCACGGCCCACTTGTCGCCGATACGAGCCAGCACCGGCGCGACCCGCTCGCACCGCCCGGCAACACGGATGTGACCGACATTCATGGATGTGCCTCCTTGCGATCCGGCGCGCGGTGGTGTGAAACGTCCGGTATCAATCTGATACCATAGTCCCTCCGAAGACAGATAGGACGCTCCCACATGGCCCTTCGCCTGAACGTCATCATCGCCAGCACCCGTCCCGGTCGCGTCGGTCCCTCCGTCGCCAAGTGGTTCGAAAGCTATGCGAAGGAGAAGAGCGACTTCGACGTGCACCTGGTCGATCTCGCCGACTTCGCCTTTCCGGTCTACGACGAGCCCAAGCATCCCCGCATGCAGGACTACCAGCACGACCACACCAAGCGCTGGGCCGACAGCGTCGCGGCGGCAGACGCCTTCGTGTTCGTGACGCCGGAGTACAACTATCATCCGACGCCGGCGCTGGTGAACGCGTTCACCTACGTCTCCAGCGAGTGGGGCTACAAGCCGGCGTCGTTCGTGAGCTACGGCGGTGCGTCGGGCGGTACCCGCGGCGCCGACGCGGCCCGCACCTGGTTCAGCCCGCTGAAGCTGATGGCGGTCCCGGAAGCCGTGATGGCGCCGATGGTGTTCCCGCAGATCCAGGACGGCGTGTTCACGCCGAACGACCTGCAGATCGACAGCGCCGACGCGATGCTGAAGGAACTGCACCGCTGGGCCGAGGCGCTGAAGCCGATGCGCGGCTGACCTGGTCGGGCTATCGCTTCCGTCCGTGGCGGGTCATCGGACCGGCCACGGACGCGCTATTGGACGCGCGCGGCCGATGTGACCACATGAGGGAAAGCCCTCTCTTGGGTGCATTCCCGGATCCGGCCCCGCACGATGTCCGACACGCTGCTCCTCAACGAACCGCTGATCCGGCTCGCCGCCTTTCTCGGCGTGCTGGCGCTTATGGCTGCATGGGAGGTGGCCGCGCCGCGCCGCCGCCGCGAGATCCCGCGCCTGCTGCGCTGGAGCAACAATCTCGGCCTCGTGGTGCTCGACACCGTGATCCTGCGGCTCGCCTTTCCGGTGCTGGCGGTGGGCTTCGCGCTCTATGCGCAGGAGAACGGCCTCGGCCTCTTCAATCTGGTCGAGGCGCCGACCTGGCTGGCGTTCGTCGTCTCGCTGCTCGCTTTCGATCTGGCGATCTATCTGCAGCACGTGATGTTCCACGCCGTGCCGGCGCTGTGGCGGCTGCACCGGATGCACCATGCCGACCTGGAAATCGACGTCACCACCGGGCTGCGCTTCCATCCGGGCGAGATCCTGATCTCCATGGGCATCAAGCTGGCGCTGGTGGCGGTCCTCGGCCCGCCGGCGGCGGCGGTACTGGTGTTCGAGGTGGTCCTGAACGCCATGTCGATGGCCACCCACACCAACGTCGGGCTGCCGCCGGCGCTCGACCGGGCAGCGCGCTTCCTCGTCGTGACGCCCGACATGCACCGGGTCCACCATTCCATCGACCCGGCCGAGACGCACACCAACTTCGGCTTCAACCTGTCCTGGTGGGACCGGCTCTTGGGCACCTACCGGCCGCAGCCGAAGCTCGGCCACACCGGCATGACCATCGGCATCCCCGAGTTCCGCACCCGTCGCGACCTGTGGCTGGACCGGATGCTGATCCAGCCGTTCCGGGGCCGCGCCGGGCGCTCGATGATCAGGCGGGACGGGACGGACGCGTGAGAAAGCGTGCCGAACCGCCTCAGAGGCCGGCCAGCGCCATGTACTTGATCTCGAGATAGTCCTCGATGCCGTGGTGGGAGCCCTCGCGGCCGAGGCCGCTCTCCTTGACGCCGCCGAACGGCGCCACCTCGGTGGAAATGATGCCGGTGTTGATGCCGACGATGCCGTATTCCAGCGCCTCGCCGACCCGCATGATGCGGCCGACGTCGCGGCTGTAGAAATAGGCGGCGAGCCCGAATTCGGTGTCGTTGGCGAGGCGGACGGCCTCCTCGTCGGTGTCGAAGCGGAACAGCGGCGCCATCGGGCCGAAGGTTTCCTCGCGCATGACCTGCATGTCCGGCGTCACGTCGGCCAGCACGGTCGGCTCGAAGAAGGTCTGGCCGAGCCCGTGGCGGTTGCCGCCGGTAAGCACACGGGCGCCCTTGCCGACGGCGTCGGCGATGTGGCGCTCGACCTTCTCCACCGCCTTCTCGTTGATCAGCGGGCCCTGGACGACGCCGTCGTCGAAGCCGTTGCCCACCTTCATCTGCTCAGCAGCCTTGGCGAACTTTTCCGCGAAGGCGTCGTAGACGCCGGCCTGGACGAAGATGCGGTTGGCGCAGACGCAGGTCTGGCCGGCGTTGCGGAACTTGCTGGCCATGGCGCCTTCGACGGCAGCATCGAGGTCGGCGTCGTCGAAGACGATGAACGGCGCGTTGCCGCCGAGTTCCAGCGACAGCTTCTTCACGGTGTCGGCCGCCTGACGCATCAGGAGCTTGCCGATGCCGGTGGAGCCGGTGAAGGAGAGCTTGCGGACGATCGGGTTGCCGGTCATCTCGCCGCCGATCTTCGCCGCCTCGCCGGTGACCACCGACATCACGCCGGCCGGCACGCCGGCGCGCTCGGCCAGCACGCACAGCGCCAGCGCGCTGAAGGGCGTGAACTCAGACGGCTTGATCACCATCGGGCAGCCGGCGGCCAGCGCCGGCGCGAGCTTGCGGGTGATCATCGCGGCCGGGAAGTTCCACGGCGTGATCGCCGCCGTGACGCCGATCGGCTGCTTGATGACCAGGATCCGGCGGTCGCCGGACGGAGCCGGAATGGTCTCGCCGTAGACGCGCTTGGCCTCCTCGGCGAACCACTCCAGGAAGCTCGCCGCGTAGGCGATCTCGCCGCGCGATTCCGCCAGCGGCTTGCCCTGCTCCGCCGTCATCAGGCGGGCAAGGTCCTCCTGGTTCTCCATCATCAGATCGAAGAACTTGCGCAGGATCGACGCGCGCTCCTTGGCGGGGCGGGCGCGCCAGGCCGGCCAGGCGGCGTTGGCGGCCTCGATGGCGCGCTTCGTCTCCGCCGCGCCGCAATGGGGGATGGTGCCGAGGACGGCGCCGGTTGCCGGATCGGTGACGTCGGTGGTGGCGCCGCCATCGGCGTCGACCCAGTCCCCGGCGATGTAGGCCTGGGTGCGGAAGAGGCTGGGGTCGGCGAGATCGAGGCGGGTGGCGCCTCCGGCGTCGACGGACTGCAGGGTGGCCTGGGCCATGGTCATACCTCCTCGTCGGATCGGCGGATGGGCAGGAAGCGGGTGCGCGGGACCGCGCGAGGTCCCGGGCGGGTCACCGGGCCGCCTGCCGGATGGTTTGGTCCGAAGCGGACCATAGGGGCTTGTGCGGCCGGTGGACAGGCGGCGCTTCGCCGCTGCGCATGTGCCATTTTGCGCCAACGCCCGTGCCGGGGTATGCCCGTTCGGCTCGCCTTCGCACGCGCATGCCCCGTGGAGGGCGTGCTGCCGGGCGGAGGCCCTTTCCGGATGAGGACGACATGGCTGTGACCCCGTTCGATTCGCGCATTCTCGGGCCCCTGTTCGCCGATCCCGAGATCGCCGCGCTGTTTACCGACGAGGCTGAACTGGCGGCGCTGATCGACGTGGAACGGGCGCTCGCCCGGGCCGAGGGACGGCTCGGCGTGATCCCGGCGGAGGCGGCGGCCGAGATCGACCGCCGGTTGGACGGTGCGGAGGTCGATCCGGCCTCGCTCGCATCCGGCACCCGCGGCGCCGGCGTGCCGCTGCCGGGGCTGGTGAAGGATCTGAAAGCCATCGTCGGCGGCGAGGCGGCCCAGTTCGTCCACTGGGGCGCCACCAGCCAGGACATCGTCGACACCGCCCTGGTGATGCGCCTCGGCACGGCGCTGGACCTCCTGGAGGCGCGGCTGGACACGCTTGTCGCCTGTCTCGCAGATCTGGCGGATCGGCACCGGGCGACGGTGATGGCGGCGCGAACGCGCACCCAGATCGCCGTGCCGACGACCTTCGGCCTGCGCGCGGCGGGCTGGCTGGCGCCGCTGCTGCGGCACCGGGAGCGGCTGGCCGAGGCACGGCCGCGGATCCTGATGGTGCAGTTCGGCGGCGCCGGCGGGACGGCCTCGGCGATCGGCGGCGACGGGCTTGCCGTGATGGAATCGCTGGCCGCCGAGCTCGGGCTCGCCGTGCCGCCTATGCCCTGGCATACCCAGCGGGACGGGCTGATGGAGCTGGCGGGCTGGCTCGCGAACCTGACCGCCAGCCTTGGCAAGATCGGCACCGACGTGGCGATCCTGGCCCGCAGCGAGGTGGCCGAGGTGCGGCCCGGCAGCGGCGGCGGATCGTCGACCATGCCCCAGAAGGCGAACCCGGTGTCGGCGGAAATGCTGGTTGCGCTGGCGCGGATCACCGCCGGCAACCTGGGCACCTTCGCGCAGGGCGCGATCCACGCCGAAGAGCGCGACGGCGCGGCATGGTCGGTGGAGTGGGCGACGCTGCCGGCGATGGTGGCGGCGGCCGGCGGCGGGCTCGTCCACGCGGCCGAGCTGCTGGAGACGCTGGTGGTCGATGCGGCCGCGATGCGCGCCCGGGCCGGCGGGGCGACGCTGGCGGAAGCCGCGAGCTTCGCGCTGTCGGAGCACATGACGCGCGAGGCGGCGCAGGCGCTGGTCAAGCAGGCCGCCCAGGGCGATGCGGACCTGGTGACGGCGCTGGCGGAGCTTTCCGACGCGCCCATCGACTGGGCGGCGTTCGCCGATCCGTCCGCGCATCTGGGCGTTGCCGACGCCTTCGTCGAGCGAGTGCTCGCGGCGGCGCGGAAAGGCTAGAGGGGGGTGCGAGCGGAAACCGGCTTTCCGCCCGCAGCCCGCGCCAAGATATGAGAATCGCTCACGATCTATGAGGTCAGGTCGATCAGACCCGATCTCCTCGTGATCTACAGCGCTGCGGCGGTCGCGGCGGCGTGGCGGACGCTGGCGCGCTCCTTCTCCGACGCCGACTTCAGCTGGCCGCAGGCGGCCGAGATATCTCGGCCGCGCGGGGTGCGGATCGGCGAAGCATAGCCCGCGTGGTTCACCACGTCGGCGAAAGTCTCGATCGTCTCCCAGTCGGAGCACTCGTAGACCGAGCCCGGCCACGGGTTGAACGGGATCAGGTTGATCTTGGCCGGAATGCCCTTGAGGAGCCGGACGAGTTCGCGGGCGTCCGACGGGCTGTCGTTCACCCCCTTCAGCATCACGTACTCGAAGGTGATGCGCCGGGCGTTCGAGAGGCTCGGATACTGCCGGCAGGCCTCCAGCAGCTCGGCGATCGGGTAGCGCTTGTTCAGCGGCACGAGCATGTCCCGCACCTCGTCACGCACCGCGTGCAGAGAAATCGCCAGCATCACGCCGATTTCCTCGCCGGCGCGCGGGATCATCGGCACGACGCCCGAGGTCGACAGGGTGATTCGCCGCCGCGACAGGCCGACCCCGTCGCCGTCCGCGGCGATCAGCAGCGCCTGCTTGACGGCGTCGAAATTGTAGAGCGGCTCGCCCATGCCCATCATGACGATGTTGGACACCAGCCGGCCCTCCGAAGGAACCACGGCGCCGTCGGTCGGCGCCTTGCCCGGCAGATCGCCCAGCCGCTGGCGCGCGGCGAGGATCTGCTGCAGGATCTCGCCCGCCGTCAGGTTGCGCACCAGGCGCTGGGTGCCGGTGTGGCAGAACGTGCAGCTCAGCGTGCAGCCGACCTGGCTGGAGACGCACAGCGTGCCGCGCCCTTCCTCCGGAATGTAGACCGTCTCCACCTCGACCGGCCGGCCGGCTCCGCGCGGCGGAAAGCGGAACAGCCACTTGCGGGTACCGTCGACGGAAATCTGCTCGTCGACGATCTCCGGCTCGGAGATGCTCGCCACCTCGGACAGCCGGGCCCGCAGGTCGCGGCTGACGTTGGCCATGGCGTCGATGTCGGTGGCGCCGCGCAGATACAGCCAGTGCCAGAGCTGGGCGACCCGCATGCGGATCTGCTTCTCTGCCACGCCCGCCTCGCGCAGCACCTGGGCGAGGCCGTCGCGATCGAGCCCGACGAGGGACGTGCGCGGGTCGTCGGCCGCGCTCCCCCGGGCGGGGGAAGCCGGCGCGGCAACAGGAAGGATGGTGTCGGCGGTCAGGGTCATGGTCGATCAGATCGGGTGCGCGTCCGGCGGACGCAAGGTCGGAACGGGGTGCTGAAAATGGTTCGGCCGGCGCCCGTTATCGCACGAACGCCGGCTCACGTCAGTCCTGCCCGGGATTCCGGCGGCCAGGGCCGCCGGAATGCGCAGGGAAATCTAGTTGCAGATCTGGTTGATCCGGTCGGTCGCGGCGGTGACGCCGGACAGCGAGAACCGGTAGCTGGTCTCCGTGCCCCGCGCCGAGGCGCCGCTGGCCGACATCGCCCGGCCCGCCCGCATCGCTGCCAGCAGCGAGGCTTCCTGTGCCGGGTTCTCCATCCAGGCGCCGTCGCCCTTGGTGAACAGCGTGAATTTCTGCCCGTCCACATCGACCGTGACGCCGGAGTTTTCCTTGAACGTGTAGCCGACCAGCATGCTGGTCTCGCCCTTGACGCCCTCCGAAGGCCGGTTGCTCACGAAGAAGAACACGTCGCCGTGATCGCGATCGGCGGGCTGCATGTCCTTCGGTTTCGACAAGGCGTAGCAGATCTTCCCCGACTGTCCGTCGTAGGAGTAGACCTCCCAGTCGTTGTACTTCTGCACCAACGTTGGCGTCGAAGATTGGGCCATCGCAACTCCGGTCGAGAGAAACGACACGAGAGCAGCGAAAATGACGACACGCTTCAGCATAGGCCACCCATCGGATTCGGAATTGGGTTCGCAGGATCGGCCGGGACCATAGACCGACCAAGGTTCACGAAGGGTATATAGCGGAACAAGCGGCCGACGTCGCGGCGTCTGGCCCCGTAGCGACCCGATCGAATTCCGTCTATGATTACCGGAACATGGGGACGCTGGCCGCAGAAATTGGGCGAGAGTGTGGCTTGTCCGCCCGTCGCGCGCCCCTGCCGGTGGCGGTCGAACCCCGTTATCGTAACGAAATCCGCGGGCTTGTCTGCCCATCGACCGACCAACAGCTCGAAGCGAAAAAAGCGGAACCGTGGCCGACGACGATCCCTACGCCGACATGGTCGAGGCGGTGGCAACCACGCGTGATCGGGTTGCGTTCGCATCCCTGTTCGACCACTTCGCCCCCCGCATCAACGCCTTCCTGCTTCGCCTCGGCACCGACAACGGCAACGCCGAGGAGCTGACCCAGGAGGTGATGGTCACCCTGTGGCGGAAGGCGGCGCTGTTCGACCGCTCGAAGTCGTCGGTGGCCACGTGGCTGTTCCGGATCGCGCGCAATCGCCGCATCGATCTCGCCCGCCGCGACCGATCGTCTCTGCTGGATCCCGAAGAACCGGCCCTGCAGCCCGGCGCCACCGCCAAGCCGGACGCGGAACTCGATGCGCGCGACCGCGAGCAGCGCGTGCGCAAGGCCCTCCAGGGGCTGCCCCCCGAACAGGTCGAACTGATCAAGCTCGCCTTTTTCAGCGGACTGTCCCATTCGGAAATCGCCGAACAGACCAATCTGCCGCTGGGCACCGTCAAGTCGCGCATCCGGCTCGCGTTCGGCCGCCTGCGGCAGACGCTGGACAGCGACGCCCCGGACACGGACGGCTAGCCTTACCCCCGCAACCGCCCCGACACAGGATCAGATCACGTGCGCGCCGTCCTGAGCAAAGAGCCCGGCCCCCCGTCCAGCCTCGTCGTGGAGACCATCGATCGGCCTGAGCCCGGCCCGGGCGAGGTCCTCATCGCCGTGGAGGCGGCCTCCCTCAACTTCTTCGACAAGCTGATCATCCAGGACCGCTACCAGTATCGCCCCGAGCGGCCGTTCTCGCCGGGTGCGGAATGCGCCGGCCGGGTGGCCGCGCTGGGCGCCGGCGTGACCGGCTTTGCCCAGGGCGACCGGGTGGTGGCCTACGTCGCCTGGGGCGCGTGCCGGGAGTACGTGATCGCCAAGGCTGCCGCGCTGGTGCCGGTGCCCGAGGCCGTCGACAGCACCATCGCCGCGACGGTGATCGTCACCTACGGCACGACCCTCTACGCGCTGCGCGACCGCGGCGACCTGAAGCCGGGAGAGACGCTGGCCGTGCTCGGCGCGTCGGGGGGCACCGGGCAGGCCGCGGTGGAAATCGGCAAGGCGATGGGCGCACGCGTGGTCGCCTGCGCCTCCTCGGCGGACAAGCTGGCGTTCGCCCGCAGCCTCGGCGCCGACGAGGGCGTCGACTACGGGCGTGAGGATCTGAAGGAGCGGCTGAAGGCGCTGACCGGCGGCGCCGGCGTGGACGTCGTCTACGATCCGGTCGGCGGCGCGCTCGCCGAACAGGCCCTGCGCGCCTGTGCATGGCTCGGCCGCTTTCTGGTGATCGGCTTCGCCTCCGGCGACATTCCGAAGATCCCGCTGAATCTGGCGCTCCTGAAGAGCTGCGACATCCGCGGCGTGTTCTGGGGCTCGGCGGTGGAGCGCGATCCGGACGGCCACCGGCGCAACGTCGCACAGCTGCTCGCGTGGGTCGCGGAGGGCCGGCTCAAGCCGCACCTCGACGCCGTCTACCGGCTCGAGGATACGGCGGTCGCGCTGCAGCGGCTCGCTGACCGCGACGTCAAGGGCAAGGTCGTCATCCGGCCCTGAGCGGCGAGGCGCCGGCTCAGGCTCCGGCCGTCTTGCTGCCCTTCTGGCGCAGGCCCAGAACCCGGCGCGCCTCCCGGCGGTGCTCATCCTTGATGTGCGTCGTCGCGAGCGCAATCACGCCGAACAGCACCGAAGCGTCGTCGGCAAAGCCTATTCCGAGCAGGATGTCCGGCACCAGGTCCGTCGGCAGCACGAAATAGCCGAGTGCCCCGAACAGCATGGCCCGCACGCGGATGGGCGTGGCCGGGTCGAGTGCGCAATAGTAGGCCGCCACCAGATCCTCCACGAAGGGGATCTGGCCGACGGCGCGCTTCAAGGTGCCCCAGAACCGGCTGCGCACTACATGCTCCTGGGCATGGGGATGATCCGGCGGGAGGATTTCCGGTTCCGCCATCTTGCGTCCGCGTCCGAACATTCGCGTCTATCTCCGTTCAGGTGCGACGACTGCGCCGCACGGCCGGGTCATTCACCGACCAGTTTGTTCATTTCCTTGGCCATCCGGACGTCGAGATCGGTCAATCCGCCGGCATCGTGGGTCGACAAGGTCACCGTTACAGTCTTATAGACATTCGACCACTCGGGATGATGATCGATCTTCTCTGCATAGAGCGCGACCCGGGTCATGAAACCGAACGCCTCCCGGAAATTCCGGAAGGTAAACGTGCGGGTGATGGCATCGCGGCCGTCCACCGGCGCCCAGCCGGTGAGCGCGGCCAATGCCGCCGTGCGGTCGTTGCCGGAAAGAAGCTCGGCCATGCGGGGCCTTCCCTGTTGTCCTGCGTGTCACATGGGAACCGTAAGGGGGAACGTCGAGAGGGCAGCCGTGTTCCCGCGCCCCGGCGGTCCGTCTCTCGCCAGCTGTTTGGGAAACCCTCATGACGACACCTGAAGTGCGGTCGATCCTGTTCGTCTGCCTCGGAAACATCTGCCGCTCGCCGATGGCGGCCGGCATCGTGCGCAGCCTTGTCGTCCCGCGGCAGCCGCCGCTCGCGATCGAATCGGCCGGCGTCGGGCCCTGGCACGTCGGAAAGCCGCCGGACGGTCGGGCCGTTGCCGCCGCCCAGCGCAGCGGCATCGACCTTTCCGAGGATCGGGCACGGATGCTCACCGAGGACGATTTCCACACCTTCGACCTGATCCTGGCGATGGACTCCCTGGTGCTCGCCGACATCTGCCAGCGCGCCCCGGCCGGCGCGCCGGCCCGGATCGCACTGTTCCGCGCGTTCGCCGAGGGCGTGGAGCGCGACGTCCCGGACCCCTATTATGGCGGGGATGACGGCTTCGACGAGGTGTTCGTCGAGATCGAAGCGGCCGCCAGGGCGCTGCTTGCCCGGCTCTGACCCTCTCGGGTGTGTCCGGGCGGCGGATCGATCTCGACCTTGCCCGCAATGGCGTCAGTCCGCCCGCGACAGCACCAGCTTCACGGCAAATCCCGCCATCACCGACGCGAACAGCCAGTCGATGACGCGCGTCAGCCGCGGCGAGCGCCGCAGCCGCACCGCGATGCGGTCGGCGCTGAGGATGAGGACGGTGGCGAACGCCATCGCGACCACCGCGAACAGCACCCCCAGGAACATCAGCATGGCGGGGGCGTTGGGGTCGGTCGGCGTCACGAACTGCGGCAGGAACGTCACGAAGAAGACGATGATCTTCGGGTTGAGGAGATTGATCATCAGCCCCTTGGCGAACACCCGGCCGATCGGGTCGGGGGCGGCTCCGCGATCCGACAGCGACAGCGCCGAGCCATGCCGGAGCGCCTCGATGGCCAGCCACAGGAGATAGACCGCGCCGACGATCTTCAGCACCAGAAAGGCCGTGGCGGAGGCGGCGATGAGGGCGGACAGGCCGATCGCCACCAGCACCGTGTGGACGAGCAGCCCGACGGTCGCACCGGCCATGGAGGCGAAGCCGGCCAGCCGATTCTGCGAGATCGTCTTCCCCAGGAACAGGGTCATGTCCGGCCCCGGCGTGAGGGTCAGGGCGACGGCGGCGACCAGATAGGCGCTGAGGACGGGCAGGCTGGGGACGAAATCCATGACGGGCTCCGGGAACTGCGATCCCCGCTCTTGCCACAGACCGGCCGGCCCGGCGAGCCTCTTCACCGCTTGCGGAAGACGACCTCGACCGTGCCGACGGGGAAGCCGTATTTCGAGACGACGGCCTTGTTGAGCACGACGGTGCGCGACTGGGGAACGAGCACGTCCTCGAAGGCGAGGTTACGTGTCTTGCCGCCCTTGCCGGTCACCTCGGCGACGTAGGACAGCCGCACCGTCGCGCCGTCCTGCCAGACGTCGGCGACCCCGACCACGTCGCCGCGGGTTCCCCTGTAGGTGCCGTCCCGTTGCTTGGTGAAGCGCCAGGTCTTGCTGACGCGCTCGCCGTCGTCGAACACGAAATCCTCGCGCAGCGTCAGCGTACGGCCGTCCCAGGTGCCGGCGGTCTTGACCGTGAAGGTGCGCTCGACGCCGGCGATGCGGCTTTCGAAGCGCCCTTCCCCGGTGGTGTGGCCGGCAAAGAAGGCCTCCAGCGTCAGCGGCTCGACGCGCGGCGGGATCGTGGCTTCCGGGGTGGTCATGCAGGCACCGGCCAGCGATCCCGCAAGCGCGACGAAGATCAGACGGCGGAGCATGGTCATCGGCGTCCTCGTTCCATGGCGGCCTGGAGACCAGGGCGCAGTCCTGCGGGGGTAACGTCCGGGTGGTGCCGCCCCTACGATGTGCACGCGGCGCGAGGCACGGTGCTTCGACATACGCGCGGGTCGCCCGACCGGATGTGCGAGTTCATCGCCTACCGGTGCGCGCCCGCCCATTGCAGCGCTTCGTCCATGCGGTCGTCGCCCCAGAACATCTCGCCGTCCGCTGCGACGAAGCTCGGCGCACCGAAGATGCCATGGGCGACGGCGGCATCCGTGTTGGCCCTGAGCTCCGCCTTCGCCGCATCGCCGGCGGCAACGGCCAGCAGGGCGGTCCCATCGAGGCCGGCGGCGTCGAGCGCCGGCCGCAGCACGTCCGGGTCGGCGATCCGTCCGCCTTCGCCGAAGCCGGCATGGAAGATCGCGCGCGTGACGGTCGCCCGGTCGGCTCGGGGCGCGGCCAGAACGCAGCGGGCGGCCAGCAGTCCGTTCTGGGGAAACGGATCCGGCCGGACGAAGGGCAGGCCGCGCGCGGCCGACCGGCGGCCGACGTCGCGCCACATGTAGCGCCCCTTGGCCGGGTAGATGTTGAACGGCGAGGTACCCCAGCCCTGATCGCGGAAGATCGGCCCGAGCAGGAACGGCCGCCAGCGCACCTCGACCTCGAGAGCCTCGGCCAGGGCGTCGATCCGCACCGCCGACAGATAGGAATAGGGCGAGGCGAACTCGTAGAAGAAGTCGAGGACGGGCTGGCTCAAGGGGCGTCTCCCTGCGCGGTTTGTCCGATCGTCAGGCCGCGCAGGGCCGCCGTCAATCGGCCGTCGTTCCGGGTCGCCAGTCTCAGGCGCGGGGATGGGCGCGGGCGTAGACGTCGAGCAGGTGGGCGGTGTCGATGGCCGTGTAGCCCTGGGTGGTCGACAGGCTGGCGTGACCGAGCAGCTCCTGGATCGAGCGGAGGTCGCCGCCGGCGGCCAACAGGTGGGTCGCAAAGGCGTGGCGCAGCGCATGCGGCGTGGCGCTGTCGGGCAACCCGAGGCCGCCGCGCAGCGCCGCCACGGTGCGTTGTACGATGCGCGGCGAAAGCGGTCCGCCCTTGGCGCCGACGAACAGCGGCCCGTCGCTCGCCAGCGCATAGGGCACCAGCCGGAGATAGGCGGCAGCGGCGTCGGCGATGGCAGGCAGCACGGGCACGAGCCGGGTGCGGCCGCCCTTGCCGGTGATCCGCAGCGGCACGCCGGTGTCGGTGGGGGCATTGCGCCGGGTGATTGCCAGCGCCTCGCCGATGCGCAGCCCAGCCCCGTAAAGGAGGGTGAGCACGGCCGTGTCGCGGGCGGCGATCCAGGGCGTGGCGTGGTCGTCGGCTCCGTCGATCATCGCCCGGGCGTCGGCGATGCCGACCGGCCGCGGCAGGGTCTTCGGCGTCTTCGGGGCGGCCACGGCGCGGAAGGCGGTGGCGTCGAAGCCGCCGCGGCGTTCCAGCCAGGTCGCGAACGAGCGCACACCGGCGAGGCCGCGTCCGACGGTCCGGGTCGAGGCGCCGCCCATCCGCCGCCGCGCCAGGAAGGCGCGCACGTCCTGGGCCTTCAGGCCGGCGAGGTCGTCAACGGACGGCGGATCGCCGAGATGCCCGGTGAGAAAGCTGCAGAACTGCCGGACGTCGCGCGCGTAGGCGTCGAGCGTGTGGGCGGCGAGACGCCGCTCGCCGGCAAGGTGGGCGAGCCAGCTGCGGACGCTGGCCGCAAGGTCCGCCTGCATGATCATGATCGGATCGGTCATCGCCCACCTGTCTGATCGGGAGGCATGTCGCCTCGACCAGGTGGGATCACCCGATCGGCGCAGGACCCCTCCGAAGCACGGACTGGCGCTCGGTACGGCGCCCGTCGCCGTGCTGCGGACACCATGCGACCGGCCGATTAAGAACCGGTTAGGCCGGCCGTCGAGCGCGGAAGTCTCGCCGATCAGACGATGGTCTGGCCGGTCTTCTTCCAGTCGGAGAGGAACTGGTCGAGGCCCTTGTCGGTGAGCGGATGGTCGATCAGCTTGTGGATGGTCGCCGGCGGGATCGTCGCGACGTCGGCCCCGGCGAGCGCGCAGTCGCGCACGTGGTTGGAGGTGCGCAATGAGGCCGCGAGGAGCTGGGTCGTCAGCTCCGGATAGTTGTCGAAGACGGCCCGGATCTCGCGGATCAGCACCATGCCGTCGAGGCCGATGTCGTCGAGGCGGCCGATGAACGGCGACACGAAGGTGGCCCCGGCCTTGGCCGCCAGCAGCGCCTGGACGGCGGAGAAGCACAGGGTCACGTTGACCATCGTGCCTTCTCCGGTCAGCGTGCGGCAGGCGCGCAGGCCGTCCCACGTCAGCGGCACCTTGACGGTGACGTTGGGGGCGATCTTGGCGAGCTTGCGGCCCTCGGCGAGCATCGCGTCGACGTCGGTCGCGGTGACCTCGGCGCTGACGGGACCATCGACGATGTCGCAGATCTCGGCGATGACGTCGGCCATCGGGCGGCCGGCCTTCAGGATCAGCGACGGGTTGGTGGTCACACCATCGAGAAGACCGGTCTCCGCAAGGGCACGAATCTCGGCTACATCGGCCGTATCGACGAAGAATTTCATGACGGCGTCCTTTCCGTTTCCGAGCCGTCATGGGCCAGCCTCGTTCTCGACGCAAGGAGGAATGACGGTGATTCTCGATCACATCGGGTTTGCGGTCGGCGACTACGAAAAGGCGAAAGCCTTCTACGAGGCGGCGCTGGCGCCGCTCGGCATCGGGCCGGTCATGGAGGTCGGTCCGGACCAGACCGGCGAAGACAGCTGGGCGATCGGCTACGGCCGCGGCCAGAAGCCGGAGCTTTGGATCGCCAGCGGCGGTCCGACGGAGCGGATCCACATCGCCCTGACGGCCGACGACCGCGCCCAGGTCGACGCCTTCTACCAGGCCGCGCTTGCGGCCGGCGCCACCGACAACGGGGCGCCGGGCGTCCGGCCGCACTACCACCCGGACTATTACGGCGCCTTCGTCATCGACCCGGAAGGCCACAATCTCGAAGCCGTCTGTCACAAGCCGGGCTGAGGGACGCGCGGGCGGTTGGTCGATCGGGTGACGGATCTTTTCGGAGCGGGCCCAGCGCGGGCCGGCCGGCACGACCACCGGGTGTCGGTGCTCGTGCCCGTCGCCGTGGAGGCGCCCTATACCTATGCCAGCGACCGGCCGCTGGCGCCCGGCACCATCGTGGCCGTGCCGCTGGGCACCCGCGAGGTGCTGGGCGTCGTCTGGGACGACCCGCCGGATCCGTCGATCGGCGGCAACCGCATCCGTCCGCTGATCCGCATCTTCGACGCGCCGCCCCTCTCCGACGGTCTCCGCCGCTTCGTCGACTGGGTCGCCGCGTGGACGCTCGGCAGCCGCGGCATGGTTCTGCGGATGGTGCTGCGCGTGCCGGAGGCGCTGGAGCCGGAACCGCCGATCCGGGCGGTGCGGTTCACCGGCCAGGAGCCGGAGCGGCGCACCGACGCGCGCACGCGGGTGCTCGAGCTCGTCCGGGAGGGAATGGCGTGGTCGAAGTCGGGGCTGGCGGCGGCGGCCGGCGTCTCGCCCTCGGTCGTCGACGGGCTCACCAGGCAGGGCTGCCTGGAGGAGGTGCTGATCCCGCCCGACACGGCCTATGCGGATCCCGATCCCGAGGCGCGGCTGCCGAGGCTCTCCGACCTGCAGGCCCATGCGGCCGACAGCCTCGTCACCGCGGTGAAGGCGCAGCGGTTCTCGGTCTCGCTGCTGGACGGGGTCACCGGCTCGGGCAAGACTGAGGTGTTCCTGGAGGCGGTGGCGGAAACCCTTCGCCAGGGCCGGCAGGCGCTGATCCTGATGCCGGAGATCTCGCTGACCAACATGGTCATCGACCGCATCGAGCGGCGCTTCGCGGCGCGCCCGGCCGAATGGCATTCCGCGGTGCCGCCGCGCCAGCGGGTGCGGGTGTGGCGCGGCGTTGCCGAGGGTCGGGTGCCGATCGTGGTGGGCGCGCGCTCGGCGCTGTTCCTGCCCTTCGCCAACCTCGGCCTGATCATCGTCGACGAGGAACACGACCCCGCCTACAAGCAGGAGGACCGGGTCAGCTACCACGCCCGCGACATGTCCATCGTGCGCGGCCAGCAGGGCGATTTCCCGGTCATCCTGTCCTCGGCGACGCCGTCGATCGAGAGCCGGGTCAACGCCGACCAGGGCCGCTACCGCCGCCTGCACCTGCCGACTCGGGTGTCGGGTGCAGAGCTTCCCGGCGTCACCGCCATCGACATGCGCCGCGACGGACCGCCGGCGGGCCAGTGGATCTCGCCGATCCTCGCCGCGGCCGCCGAACAGGTGCTGGGGGCGGGACGGCAGGTGCTGTTCTTCCTCAACCGGCGCGGCTACGCACCGCTGACACTATGCCGCACCTGTGGCCACCGCTTCATCTGCCCGAACTGTTCGGCGTGGCTCGTGGACCACCGCCTGCGCGGCAAGCTGGAATGCCACCACTGCGGCCACACGGAGAAGCGCCCCGACGCCTGCCCCTCCTGCGGCAGCGTCGATACCCTGGTCGCCTGCGGACCGGGGGTGGAGCGCATCGCGGAGGAGGTGCGGGCGCGCTATCCGCACAAGCGGGTGATGATCCTGTCCTCCGACCTGCCGGGCGGCACCGAGCGGCTCAGGCGCGAACTGGCGGTCATCGCCGAGGGCAACGTCGACGTCATCATCGGCACCCAGCTGGTGGCCAAGGGGCACACGTTTCCGCTCCTCGACCTGGTCGGCGTGATCGATGCCGACCTCGGACTGTCGAACGGCGACCCGCGGGCCGCGGAGCGCACCTTCCAGTTGCTCACCCAGGTGACCGGCCGCGCCGGCCGCGTCGGCGGGACCGGCCGCGGCCTGCTGCAGTCCTACGCGCCCGGCCATCCGGTGATCCGCGCGCTGGTGTCCGGCGACCGCGAGGCGTTCTACCGGGAGGAAATCGCAGCCCGCCGCAATACCGGGCTGCCGCCGTTCGGCCGCCTCGCGGCGGTGATCGTGTCGGGATCCGACAAGGCCGAGGCGGACGCATATGCGCGGGCCTTCGCCCGGGCGGCTCCGCCGACCCGGGAGGTGGAGATTCTGGGGCCGGCCGAGGCGGCCCTCGCCGTGCTCCGGGGACGCTACCGGTTCCGCCTGCTGGCCCGCTGCGCGCGCGGCGTCGACCTGCAGAGCTACCTGCGGGCCTGGCAGGCCGCGGCGCCGCGCACCCGTGGCAGCGTGCGCTGCATGATGGACGTCGATCCGCAGAGTTTTCTGTGATGGGAGCACCGGAGCGTGCCATAACTGTGGCCTCGGTGCGCCGCGGTATGTTGCGCCCACAAATCCCCTGTGCTAAGCGGGCCGCGGCCGCCGGGAAGGCCCGCTGGCCGACGATTTCCGCCCGACGTGATTTTCTTCGCTCGACGGACGATTGGTGGCTTGCCGGCAATCGTTGCCGATCCGCCCGAATGAAAGAAGGACACCGGTGACAGACGCACCATCGCTCACCTCCGGCGTTGCGCTTCGGTACGCATCCGCGCTGTTCGAACTGGCGCAGGAAGCCAACGCTCTCGAGTCCGTCGAAGCGGACGTCGACGCGTTCGGGAAGATGCTCGACGAGAGCGAGGACCTGAAGCGTCTGGTCGAGAGCCCGCTCTTCACCACCGAGCAGCAGGCCAACGCCATCGACGCCATCTTCAAGAAGGCCGGCGCGGGCGAACTGGTCTCGAACCTGTTCAGGGTCGTCGCCCGCAATCGCCGCCTCTTCGCCGCCCGCGACATCGTCCGCGCGTTCCGCTCGCTGATGGCGGCGCACCGCGGCGAAATGGTCGCCGAAGTCACCACCGCGGAGCCGTTGTCGGACGAGAGTGCGACACGGCTGCGCGAGATCCTTGCCGACCAGACAGGACGTGCTATCAAGCTCGCGACCAAGGTCGACCCGAGCCTGATTGGCGGTCTTGTCGTCAAGGTCGGTTCCCGCATGATCGATACGTCTCTGCGTACACGATTGAATTCGCTCAAGACCGCGATGAAAGAGGTCGGTTGATGGATATTCGCGCCGCGGAAATCTCCGCCATCCTCAAGCAGCAGATCAAGAATTTCGGCCAGGAGGTCGAAGTCACGGAAGTTGGGCAGGTGCTGTCGATCGGCGACGGCATCGCCCGCGTCTACGGCCTCGACAACGTCCAGGCCGGCGAGCTGGTTGAGTTCCCCAACGGCATCCGCGGGATGGCGCTGAACCTCGAGGCCGACAATGTCGGCGTCGTGCTGTTCGGCGACGACCGCGAGATCAAGGAAGGCGATACGGTCAAGCGGACCGGCACCATTGTCGATGCCCCGGTCGGCAAGGGCCTCCTCGGCCGCGTGGTCGATGCGCTCGGCAACCCGATCGACGGCAAGGGCCCGATAGACGCCACCGAGCGCCGCCGCGTCGACGTGAAGGCGCCCGGCATCATTCCCCGCAAGTCGGTGCACGAGCCGATGTCGACGGGTCTGAAGGCGATCGACGCGCTGATCCCGGTCGGCCGCGGCCAGCGCGAGCTGATCATCGGCGACCGCCAGACCGGCAAGACCGCGATCATCCTCGACACCTTCCTCAACCAGAAGCCGCTGAACCAGGGCGACGACGAGAGCCAGAAGCTCTACTGCGTCTACGTCGCCATCGGCCAGAAGCGGTCGACGGTCGCCCAGTTCGTGAAGACGCTGGAGGAAAACGGCGCGCTCGAATATTCGATCGTCGTGGCCGCCACGGCCTCGGATCCGGCGCCGATGCAGTTCCTGGCGCCGTTCACCGCCTGTGCCATGGGCGAGTATTTCCGCGACAACGGCATGCACGCCGTGATCGGCTACGACGACCTGTCCAAGCAGGCCGTCGCCTACCGCCAGATGTCGCTGCTGCTGCGCCGTCCTCCGGGCCGCGAAGCCTACCCGGGCGACGTGTTCTACCTGCACTCGCGTCTGCTGGAGCGCGCCGCGAAGCTCAACGCCGATCACGGCTCGGGCTCGCTCACCGCGCTTCCGGTCATCGAGACCCAGGCGAACGACGTGTCGGCCTACATCCCGACCAACGTGATCTCGATCACCGACGGCCAGATCTTCCTGGAGACGGACCTCTTCTACCAGGGCATCCGCCCGGCGGTGAACGTCGGTCTCTCGGTGTCGCGCGTCGGCTCCGCCGCCCAGATCAAGGCGATGAAGCAGGTGGCCGGCCCGATCAAGGGCGAGCTCGCCCAGTACCGCGAAATGGCGGCGTTCGCCCAGTTCGGCTCCGATCTCGACGCCTCGACCCAGCGGTTGCTTGCCCGCGGCGCCCGGCTGACCGAGCTCTTGAAGCAGCCCCAGTTCTCCCCGTTGAAGACGGAAGAGCAGGTGGCGGTCATCTACGCCGGCGTGAACGGCTACCTCGACAAGCTGCCCGTTTCGGCGGTCGGTGACTTCGAGGAAGGCCTGCTCCTGTATCTCCGTGGCGAGCACAAGGCTCTCCTCGACGAGATCTGGGAGAAGAAGGAACTCAGCGACGACCTGCGCGGCAAGCTCAAGTCGGCGGTCGATTCCTTCGCCAAGACTTTCAGCGCGTAAGCGGCGCCCCCGGCTAACGAGGACGCTCAATGGCGAGCCTAAAGGACCTGCGCAACCGCATCGCCTCCGTGAAGGCGACGCAGAAGATCACCAAGGCCATGCAAATGGTCGCGGCGGCGAAGCTGCGTCGCGCTCAGGAGGCGGCCGAAGCGGCACGCCCCTATGCCGAGCGGATGCAGTCGGTGCTCGCAAGCCTCGCCGATGCGGTGAAGGGGAGCGACGAGGCACCGACGCTGATGGTCGGAAACGGGCGCGACGACACCCATCTCCTGGTCGTTTGCACCGCCGATCGCGGCCTGTGCGGGGCGTTCAACTCGTCCATCGTGCGCCTCGCGCGGCAGTCGGCCCTGCGCCTGCAGCGCGAGGGCAAGAAGGTCCAGTTCTTCTGCGTCGGCCGCAAGGGCTACGACATCCTGCGCCGCGAGTTCGCGAGCCAGATCGTCGAGGTGGTCGAGCTCAAGCACGTGCGCCGGTTGGCCTTCAGCGACGCCCAGAGCGTCGCCGACAAGCTGATCAAGCGCTTCGAGAACGGTGATTTCGACGTCGCCACCCTGTTCTTCGCCCACTTCAACTCGGTGATCAGCCAGGTGCCGACCGAGCAGAAGCTCATTCCGGCGGATGTCTCCGGGGATGCGGCGGGCGACGCCGCGGAGGCCGACGGCGCCGCGGTGCGCGAATACGAGCCGGAGGAGAGCGAGATCCTGGAGGATCTGGTTCCCCGCAACATCTCGGTCCAGCTGTTCCGGGCGCTCCTGGAAAATGCCGCATCCGAACAGGGTGCCCGGATGAGCGCGATGGACAACGCCACGCGCAACGCCGGCGAAATGATCGAAGACCTGACGATGGAATACAACCGGACGCGTCAGGCCCAGATCACCAAGGAACTGATCGAGATCATCTCCGGCGCCGAAGCGTTGTAGCAGCGCGCCGAACGCACAGACTTTTCACGTCCCGCGGCCGCTGCGTCCCGTCATTCGAGGCGGCGCGGCCGTCGGGACAGGCCACCAGACTCTCTCCTCCCGCGACGGGAGGGCGGACGTGAGCTCGAGACGGAGCAGACCCATGACGAAGAATGTCGGAACCATCAATCAGGTGATCGGCGCCGTTGTCGACGTGAAGTTCGGCGACACGCTGCCTTCCATCATGAACGCCCTCGAAACCGATAACAACGGCGTCCGCCTGGTGATGGAGGTCGCGCAGCATCTCGGTGAGAACACCGTGCGCTGCATCGCCATGGACTCCACCGAGGGCCTCGTTCGCGGCCAGGAAGTCACCGACATGGGCCAGCCGATCATGGTGCCCGTCGGCGACGGCACCCTTGGCCGCATCATGAACGTCATCGGCGAGCCGGTGGACGAAGCGGGGCCGATCGCCCACAGCGAAACCCGGCCGATCCATGCGCCCGCCCCGTCCTACGTCGAGCAGTCGACCGAAGCGGAAATCCTGGTCACCGGCATCAAGGTCGTCGACCTTCTCGCCCCGTACGCCCGCGGCGGCAAGATCGGCCTGTTCGGCGGCGCCGGCGTGGGCAAGACGGTGCTCATCCAGGAGCTGATCAACAACGTCGCCACCCAGCACGGCGGCTACTCGGTGTTCGCCGGCGTGGGTGAGCGCACCCGCGAGGGCAACGATCTCTACTACGAGATGATCGAGTCCGGCGTGAACAAGGAAGGCGGCGGTGCGGGCTCCAAGGCCGCCCTCGTCTACGGTCAGATGAACGAGCCTCCGGGCGCCCGCGCCCGCGTCGGTCTCGCCGGCCTGACGGTCGCCGAGTACTTCCGCGACCAGGGCCAGGACGTGCTGTTCTTCGTCGACAACATCTTCCGCTTCACCCAGGCGGGTTCGGAAGTGTCGGCTCTGCTCGGCCGTATTCCGTCGGCGGTGGGCTATCAGCCGACGCTCGCGACCGACATGGGCGCGCTGCAGGAGCGGATCACCACCACCACCAAGGGCTCGATCACCTCGGTGCAGGCGATCTACGTGCCCGCCGACGATCTGACCGACCCGGCGCCGGCGACCTCGTTCGCGCATCTGGACTCCACCACGACACTGAACCGCTCGATCGCGGAAAAGGGCATCTACCCGGCGGTGGATCCGCTCGACTCCACGAGCCGCATGCTCTCGGCCCTGATCATCGGCGAAGAGCACTACAACGTCGCCCGTCAGGTCCAGCAGATCCTGCAGCGCTACAAGTCGCTCCAGGACATCATCGCGATCCTGGGCATGGACGAGCTGTCGGAAGAGGACAAGCTGTCGGTGGCCCGCGCCCGCAAGATCGAGCGCTTCCTGTCGCAGCCGTTCCACGTGGCCGAGGTGTTCACCGGCAAGCCGGGCGTGTTCGTCGAGCTGGCCGACACCATCAAGGGCTTCAAGGGTCTCTGCGAAGGCGAGTACGATCACCTGCCGGAGGCGGCCTTCTACATGGTCGGCACCATCGAGGAAGCCGTCGAGAAGGCGCAGCAGCTGGCCGCGGAAGCGGCCTGATCCCAGGCGTAGCAGGCAAGAGCAAGGAACCCAGTCATGGCCGGGAGCTTCCATTTCGAGCTGGTTTCGCCGGAGCGTCTCGTCATTTCGGAAGACGTCGACGCCGTCCTCGTGCCGGGAAGCGAGGGTGAGTTCGAAGTGCTCGCCGGCCATGCGCCGTTCCTCTCCACCCTGCGTCCGGGGCTGATGCGCGTGCGCGGCGGCTCCAAGCCGGAGCGTCAGATCTTCGTGCGCGGTGGGTTCGCCGACACCGGCCCCGACGGCCTCACCGTTCTCGCCGAAGAGGCGATCCCGGTGGAGGAGATCGACCGGGCGGTGATCGCCAGCCAGATCACCGATGCCGAGGAAGACGTGAAAGACGCCAAGGACGAGGCGTCCCGCGACGAGGCCGAGCGCAATCTCGAGCACCTGCGCGAAGTCCAGCGCGTCCTCGGCCACGGCTGACCCCGACGGACGGCCGCCGTCGCGGATCCTGAAATCAAGAAAGCCCGCCCTCGTCGATGGCGGGCTTTTTGCTGTGTGGGCGATGCCGCATTGTCGTCGGCACACGAGCCGATCCGGCAAGGTCGCCTGATCGGCCATCGGCAGTTGCCGCTCGTCAGCCGCCTTGCGGCAGCGCGGCAATCACCGCGGTGAGCAGTGCCTCGCGATCGTAGAGAGCCTGGGGATTGGTCATCCCCATCCGGACCACGATCAGATCGAGGGAGGGCACGATGGCGATGCTCTGGCCGTCGTGGCCGAGAACCCAGAGCGTGTCCGGCGGCACGGTGTCGCCCGTCTCCAGCCAGATGTCGCCCTTGCTGTAGCGGCCGTCAGAAGCCTCGACCGGCTCGATCATGGTGTCGACCCAGCCGACCGGGAGCACCTGCGTGCCGTCCCACAGCCCCTTGCGCTGGATGAGCAGGCCGAAGCGCGCCCAGTCGCGGGCGGATGCGTTCAGCCAGGACGGGCCCATGAAGGTGCCCGCCGGGTCCGTCTCGAACACCGCCGTCGTCATGCCGATGGGGTCGAACAGGGTGGTGCGCGGAAACGCCGTCCAGGCGTCGACGGGCAGGAACGCCCGCATCGCGCCCATCACCAGCATGTTGGCGCCGCTCGAATAGGCCCAGACGCTGCCCGGCTGGTCCTCCAGGTCGAGGCCGGCGAGAAAGTCGATGGCGTTGCCGGACCCGTAGAGCATTTCGGTGGTGTCGGTGACGGTGCCGTAGTCCTCGTTGTAGGCGAGGCCGTCGGTCATCTCCAGGAGCGCCGAGAACGGGATGCGGCTCTTCGGGTTCGAATCGCTCTGCCATTGGGGCAGCAGGTGATCGATGTCGAGGGCGAGGTCGGAGCGCTGCATGGCGATGCCGGCCAGCGCCGCGGTCACCGTCTTCGACATCGACCAGCCGATCAGCGGCGTCTCGGCGGTGATGCCGTCGGCGTAACGCTCGGCCACGATACGTCCCTCGTGGACGACGACCACGGCGCGGGTGCGCAGATCGCCGGTATGGGCGCCGTCGGGTTCGACGAACGCGTCGGCGACGACCTTGGCGAGCGGGGCCGGCGCCGGGCCCTCGACGCGACTGCCTTCGGGCCAGAGCGCGTCGGAGCCCACGGTGAGCGGCGCAACGGGGCCGGTCTCCTCCGCCAGCTTGGCGGGGGTCACGCCGATGGCGAGCGCGCAGCCGAGCCCGTCGCGATGGACCGCAGTGCGCTCGAATACGCCGAGGCCGAACGGCGAGGCGCTGATCCGCTTCACCGGGTCGTCGACGGTCACCTTGTAGAGGTTGAGCAGCGGGTTCTTGCGGCCCAGCACGTCCTCCGCCCAGATCCGGTCGAGGTCGAGGCCGGAGACGTACATGCCCGAGCAGACGGTCTTGGCGACGTAGGACGAGCCCACCCAAAGCATCGGCGGCAGCTGCCAGGAGAGGGCGGCGATGCCGCCCGCGCCGAGGAGGAGAACGGCGATGGCCAGCCAGCGAAAGTAGGAGCGGAACGTGATGGCGGCCATGTCGGTCCCTCGGCGTTGATCGGCGCCCCACTTCTGGCACGCGGGCAGGGTGCTGTCACCGCAATCCGCGGCCGTCAGCCGGTCTCGGGAGGGACCTCGGCAAGCCGGAGCAGGGATTTGCGGTCAAGCGAGAATCCGCTGTCGATCCACAGGGCCTCGAGACGGGCGAGCTCGGCACCGAGGGCCGGGCCGGGCCGGAGGCCGAGCTTCACGAGGCTCTTGCCGCCGAGCGGAAAGACCGGCGGGTCGGACGCGTCGGCAAGGTCGAGCAGGGCCGGCCATGGGGAGGCGTCGACCGCGCCGCCCTCGCGGGCAAAAGCGATGAGCGCGCCGCTGCGGTACGCCGTCCGTCCGAGACGGTAGTAGAGCGCGCGCGCCGGCAGCCCGGGTTCGACCGGGAATCGGTGGGCGGCACCAACGGCGAGGCGCATCTCCTTCGCTTCGGCATTGGAGAGCTTGAGCCGGGCGGCAATGCGCTCGACGTCCTCCACGACGGCGCAGCCGGCGGCCGCCAGCCGCAGTGCCGGCGACGGCGCCAGCCCGCGATCCGCCTCGATGCGGGCGAGCCGCGCCAGCCGCTGCGGGTAGACGATGCCGGCAAACACGCTCTCGACCAGCCCGGCATCGGACATGCGGGCGAGCGTATCGGCCGCATGCCGGGCGACGACGAGGCGCCGCATCTCCTGGGCGACCCGCTCGGCGGACAGCCGGCGCAGGCCATCGCGGCCACGGATCGCCGCACGGGTACCGGCGGCGTCGGGCGCGCCCTCGCCATAGTGCGCATGGAAGCGGAAAAAACGCAGAATGCGCAGATAATCTTCGCGCACGCGCATGTCCGCATCGCCGACGAAGCGCACGCGGCGGGCGCGGATGTCGGGATAGCCGCCGACGGGATCGAACAGGGTTCCGGCGCGGTCCACCGAAAGCGTGTTCATGGTGAAGTCGCGGCGGTGCGCATCCGCGACCCAATCCCGGCCGAAGCGCACCTGGGCGTGGCGGCCGTAGGTCTCGACGTCCTCGCGCAGCGTGGTGACCTCGAAGGGGATCTTGTCGACCACCACTGTGACGGTGCCGTGCTCGACCCCGGTCGGGATCGTCTTGAAGCCGGCCGCCCGCGTGCGCGCCATCACGGTTTGGGGCACCGCCGTGGTCGCGACGTCGACCTCGCGCACCGCCTCGCCCAGCAGCGTGTTGCGGACGGCGCCGCCGATGACGCGGGCCGTCTCGCCGTCGCCGTCGAGGATGGCGAGAAGCGCGCGGGTGGCGGGGGCCTGAAGCCATTCGGCTCCGGCCAGCGACGGCAGAGCCGGCAGGGTCATTTCTTGAAGCCGCCCGGCACCAGTTTTCCATCCTCGAAGATGAGCGGCTGGTAGACGCCGTCCGACCGCTCGCTGGTGACGCCTAGGGTGAGGAAGCCGATGATCGAGAGCGCGAGGCCGGCCACCGCCAGCCAGTAGGGCATCGGGCCGATGAAATACTGGGATCGGGTGGCGGTCAGGCCGCGGGTGACGAGCAGGAAGATTGCCCACCCGATGAACGGCAGGAGAAACAGAACTAGTTGGACGATGACGATCCGCACCATGGCCGGCTTCCTTGGTTGCGCGGTGACGGTGGCCCCCAGCCTCCGGCATTGTCCGCGAACGCAGTCGTTGCGATGGCGCATGCGCGGCCGGGTATCTTGCCGCAGCGCTCGGCGGCTCAGCCGTAGAGACGTTCGAACAGGGTGCGGACGATGCCCGCGGTAACACCCCAGATATACCGTTCGCCATACGGCATCGTGTAGAAATAGCGTTGTGCCCCGTTCCACGCGCGGCTGTCGCGGACATGGTTCGCCGGCGTCATCAGGTGGTCGAGCGGAACTTCGAAGACGTCGGCCACCTCGTCGGGATTGGCGACGATGCTGGCAGTCTCGGGCACCAGCGCCACCACCGGCACGATCCGGTAGCCCGAGCGGGTCGTGTAGATGTCGCCGTAGCCGAGCGGTTCGACCAGCGACGGCGCGAGGCCGATTTCCTCGTCGGCCTCCCTGAGGGCGGCGGCCAGCGGATCGCGGTCGATCGGGTCGATCTTGCCGCCGGGCAGCGCGATCTGACCGGCATGGGCGCTCAGGTGTTCGGTGCGCAGCGTGAACAGCACGGTGGCAGGGTCGCGCTTGACGATGCCGAAGAGGACGGCTGCGTCGCGCAGCGCCTTGCCCGGCGGCACCACGTCGGGCAGGTGCCGGTTGAGGATGTGATCGCCGGCGGCGTCGTAGTCGAAGACCGGGTCGTCCAGCCGGATCAGGCGGCTTGCCCGCGCCTGGATGGAACGCCAGTCGGTCAGGAGATCCGCCTGTCCGCCATCGACGGGGGAGTCGATTCTCATACGCTCAGTCGCTCCAGTTCCGCCTGGCGCATCATCGGGAAGAAGAGGCCGCTCGACCATACGCCGAACCACTCCGTGCCGTCGCGCGCTTCGGTCGTCCCGTGCTCCACCAGCTCGTAAAGCAGCGGCCGGGCGAGGCGCGCCTCCAGGCGGCCGCGGACCAATACATAGGGCTTCAGACCGTCGGTGTCCTGCTCGGGCTCGAAGCGCATCGGGTGGTCGGCATCGATGGCGACGACGTCGCCGACGCTGGTGCGCAGCGTGAGGACCTGGTCGGGTCCGTCACCGGCGGCGTTCATCTCCACCCCGAGGAAGGGGGCGTCGTCGACGGTGATCTCGATCTTCTCGACGGGGGTGACGAGGTAGGTGACCCCGTCCACATCGCGGCGGAGCACCGAGGCGAACAGTCGCACGAGCGGTTCGCGGCCGATCGGGGTGCCGAGATAGTACCAGAGGCCGTCGCGGCCGATGCGGATGTCCAGCTTTCCGCAGTGCGGCGGGTCCCAGCGCTCGACCGGGGCCGCGCCGCCCTTGGTGCCGGCGCGCCCGATCAGCGCCTCGAGCCCGGCCAGGCCGCCGTTCACTTCGTGTTGATCGGTCTGTCCAGCCATGTCCAATTCCCGCGTTCCTCGATGGAAGGCGCATGATAACGCCGCATTTCCGCTGTCCTTTGGCGGACCACATGCTGCGTGGAACATAAGTTGCAACCCCTACGATGACGAGGTCCGGTCGTTTCCCGCCTGTGCGGCGGCGGGCGGGCACCCTACACTCTACGGATGACGTGACCAGATACGCGAACTGCCCGGTGGAAGCGGAACCGGGCCGCGAAAGGACCAGTTGATGAGCGTGATGGACAAGCCGATCGAGGTCGACGATGCAGCCATTGTCGCCGAGGCCGAAGCTGCCGCGGACCGCATGGTCGCTGCGCGCGCGGAAATCGGGCGCGTCATCTTCGGCCAGGAATCGGTGGTCGAGCGCACGCTCGTCACGCTGCTGGCCGGCGGACACGGCCTGCTGGTCGGCGTTCCGGGCCTCGCCAAGACCATGCTGGTGTCCACCCTGGGCACCGTGCTCGGGCTCGATTCGCGGCGTATCCAGTTCACCCCCGACCTGATGCCGTCCGACATTCTCGGCGCCGAAGTGCTGGAACAGGCCCCCGATGGAACCCGCACGTTCCGCTTCATCAGGGGACCGGTGTTCACCCAGCTGCTGATGGCCGACGAGATCAACCGCGCGAGCCCGCGCACCCAGTCGGCGCTGCTGCAGGCGATGCAGGAAGGCCATGTCACGGTCGCCGGCCAGTCCCACCAGCTGCCCCAGCCGTTCCACGTCCTGGCGACCCAGAATCCGCTCGAGCACGAGGGTACCTATCCGCTGCCGGAAGCCCAGCTCGACCGGTTCCTGATGCAGATCGACGTGCTCTATCCCGAGCGCGCGGCGGAGCGCCGGATCCTGCTGGAGACCACCGGCGCGGCCGACGTGCAGCCGGCGGCGGTCCTGGCGGAAGGCGACCTCGCCCGCTACCAGCGCCTGGTGCGCCGCCTGCCGGTGGGCGAATCCGTGGTCGAGGCGATCCTCGACCTCGTCCGTGCGGCCCGGCCGGGCGAGGGCGGCGATGCCGACGACGTCATCGCCTGGGGACCCGGTCCGCGGGCGAGCCAGGCGCTGATGCTGACGGTGCGGGCGCGGGCGTTGATCGAGGGCCGCCTGGCTCCGTCGGTCGACGACGTGCTGGCGCTGGCCGAACCCGTGCTGCAGCACCGCATGGCGCTGACCTTCGCGGCCCGGGCCGACGGCGAGACCGTGCCCGGCGTCATCGACCGCCTCAAGGCCCGGATCGCCTGAAGGCGGTCGAACCCCGGAGCGAGCAACACCATCCATGGCGCACTCCGACCGTCCCGAGCGGCCTGACGATCAGGGAACGACCGCGCTTCTGGCCGCACGTTCCGTCGCGGCAAGCATGCCGGACCTGCAGGTCGAATCGCGCCGGGTCGCCGCCACGGTCGCCATGGGCTGGCATGGCCGCCGCCGCCCCGGGCCCGGCGAGACCTTCTGGGAATTCCGTCCGTTCGAGACCGGAGAGCCGGCCCATCGCGTCGACTGGCGGCGCTCAGCCCGCGACGACACGCTGTTCGTGCGCGAACAGGAGTGGGAGGCCGCGCACACCGTCTGGCTGTCGGTCGACCGGTCCGAGTCCATGGCCTTCGGTTCGAAGCTCGCTCGGGCGACCAAGCGGGATCGCGCCATCGTGCTGACGCTGGCGCTTGCCGACCTCCTGGCCCGCGGCGGCGAACGCATCGGGCTGATCGACGGCATGCGCCCCACCTCCAGCCGCGACGCCGCGGAGCGGGTGGCCAGCGCGCTGATGCATCTGCCGATCGCCAAGACGCTGCCCGACACGGGCCAGGTGCGGCGCTTCTCCGACGTCATCGTGATCGGCGACCTGCTGGATCCGCTGGCAGACATCGATGCGTGGATGCAGCGGCTCGCGGGCTCGGGTGCCCGCGCTCATCTCGTCCAGGTGCTCGATCCCGTCGAGGAGACCTTCCCGTTCGGCGGACGAGCAGAGTTCCGCGATCCGGAAAGCGGCACCGCGTTGCTCGTCGGACGGGCGGAACGCTGGCGCGGCGACTACCGGCGCGTGCTTGGCTCCCACCGGGAGGCGCTGGCCGATCGCTGCCGCCGTCTCGGCTGGACGTTTCTCGTGCATCACACCGACCGCTCCGCCACCGAGCCACTGCTGGCGCTGCGTGCGCGGCTGTCTGCCGCAGGGGGTGTCGAAGGCGCCCGGAGGGCCTCGTGATGGGCAGCTTGCTCGCACTCGGCTTCACGACGCCGGCCATCCTCGGCGCGCTGGCGCTGCTGCCGGTGATCTGGTGGCTGCTGCGGGTGACCCCGCCGCGGCCCCAGCGCATTTCGTTTCCGCCGACCCGGCTGCTCCTCGAACTGGTGAAGCGCGAGGAGACCCCGTCGCGCAGCCCGTGGTGGCTGATGCTGCTGCGCCTTCTGATCGCCGCGCTGGTGATCGTCGCGCTCGCCGGGCCCGTCTGGCGGGCGGCGACCAGCGCAACCGCCGGCAGCGGCCCGATTTGGATCGTCATGGACAACGGCTGGGCCGCGGCGGATGCCTGGGCCGAACGCCAGCGGGTCGCATCCGGGCTGCTCGACCAGGCCCAGAGCTCCGGACGGCCGGTGATCCTGATCGCCACCGCGGACGGCGCCAACCAGCCGGCCGAGCCGGTCGAGGCTGCGCAGGTGCGCGACCGGCTGTCGGCCCTGGAGCCGCGTTCGTGGGAATCGCGTCGCGGCGATCTCGTCGACACGGTGGAACGCCTGGGGGAGGTGTCACCGCCGGCGCTGGTGACCTGGCTCACCGACGATCTCGACAGCCCGGGCACCGCCGAATTCGAGACGGCGCTGATGGCGGCCGCGGGCGATGCGCCGCTGCGGGTCTATCAGGGGGGCACGCCGGCACTGGTGGCGCTTGCCGGCGTCGAGAACGGCGGCGACGGAATGGACGTGCGCGTGCTGCGGCTGACCGATGCGGCCGATGCCGCGCCGGGAGGAACATTGGTCGCGCGTGACCGGAGAGGATTTGCCTTGGCCGAGACGCCGTTCACCTTCGACCAGGGTGCAACAGAAGCGCGCGTGCGCCTCGATCTGCCCGTGCAGCTCCGCAACGACATTGCACGCCTGGATCTGACGGGCATCGCGACCGCCGGCGCGGTCCAACTGGTCGACGACCGCTGGCAACGCCGCTCGGTCGGGGTGATCTCGGGCGGCTCGGCCGATCTCGCCCAGCCGCTCCTGTCGCCGCTGCACTATCTGGAACGGGCGCTCGGGCCCTATGCGGAGGTGCGCGAGCCACGCGAGGAGGAGACCTCGGCTGGGATCCAGCAGCTGATCGACGGCGGCGTCTCGGTGATGGTGCTGTCCGACGTGGGAACGCTCCTGCCGGGTACCGAAGAGACCCTGCGGAACTGGGTGAACGATGGCGGCGTGCTGATCCGCTTTGCCGGGCCGCGCACCGTCGAGGGCATCGACACGCTGGTGCCGGTGCCGATGCGGGCGGGCGCCCGCGTGCTCGGCGGCAGCCTCTCCTGGGAAGACCCGCAGCCGCTGGCGCCGTTCGACGCGGCGAGCCCGTTCGCCGGTCTCGACACGCCGAGCGACGTGGCGGTGACCCGCCAGCTGCTCGCCGAGCCGAGTGCCACCCTGCCCGACCACACCTGGGCGAGCCTGGCGGACGGCACGCCGCTGGTAACCGCGGCGGGGCTCGGCAACGGCTGGCTGGTGTTCTTCCACGTCACCGCCGACACCACGTGGTCGACCCTGCCGCTGTCGGGCACCTTCGTGGAAATGCTGCGCAAACTGGTCGGGCTGGCCGGCACGCCGCCTGGTGGTCAGACCGCCGACGCCCAGGGCGCGGCGCTGCCGCCACTCAGGGTGCTCGACGGCGAAGGGCGTCTGGTCGAGCCCGGTTCCTCGGTGCGGCCGCTGCCGGCCAGGGCGCTGGCCGACATCGCCATCGGACCCGAGCATCCCCCTGGCCTCTACGGCACGGAGGACGGCTTCCGGGCCCTCAACCTGCTCGGGCCGGACGACACGCTGGAGCCGCTGGACCTCGGCGCGCTGGGCCGGGCGGCCACGGTGACGTCCTACGCCACCGAAGGTCCGGTCGACCTGAAGCGGTGGGTGCTGGGGACCGCGGCCGGTCTGCTGCTGCTCGATGCGCTGGCGGTGCTCGTCCTTGCCGGCGGCGTCGGTCTCGGCCGTGGCCGCGGACGCGCCGCTGCGGTGGCGATCGCTGGGCTGATCGCGCTTGCCGTCGTGGCAGGGCCGCGCCCGGCGTTCGCGGCCGATCAGTCGTTCGACATGGAGGCCGCCCTCAACACGCGCCTCGGCTACGTGCTGACCGGCGACGACAACGTCGACGAGATGAGCCGGGCCGGCCTCTCCGGCCTGTCTCTGTTCCTGGCAAGGCGCACCGCGCTGGAGCCCGCAGAGCCGATGGGCGTCGATCTGGAAACCGACGATCTCGCCTTTTTCCCGCTGCTCTACTGGCCGGTGACCGAGACCGCGGCGCGGCCCACGGACGAGGCGATGGCCAAGGTCGATGCCTACATGAAGAACGGCGGGACCATCCTGTTCGACACCCAGGACGAGCTGACGGCGGGAACACGGGTCGACCAGCTCGGCGCGAGCCCTGCCACCATGCGGCTTCGGGCGATCCTCGACGGGCTGAACATCCCGCCGCTCGAGCCGGTTCCCGCCGACCACGTGTTGACCAAATCGTTCTATCTGCTGCAGGAATTTCCTGGACGCTACTCGGGCGGACCGCTGTGGGTCGAGGCGCTCGGCGGCGACGCGGCGCTCGCCGACCGGCCGGTGCGGTCGGCCGATGGCGTGTCGCCGATCCTGATCACCGCCAACGATCTGGCCGGTGCATGGGCGATCGGCGCCAACGGCGACTTCCTGCTGCCGACGGTGCCGCCCGACCCGTTCCAGCGCGAACTGGCGATCCGGACCGGCATCAACATCACGATGTACACGCTCACCGGAAACTACAAGGCGGACCAGGTGCACCTGCCGGCCCTGCTCGAACGGCTCGGACAGTGAGGAGGCGAACGCATCCATGACCTGGTCGATTGCCCTCGATCCGCTCGTCCCGACCTGGCTGGTGATCGTGTTTGCCGCGGTCGGTCTGGCATTGGCGCTGGCTGCCGGTGCGCGCCGGGTGCGCGGCGCGGTGATCCGTGCGCTGGCCGTCGCGGCGGTCGCGGTGGCACTCCTCAATCCCTCGCTTCGCCAGGAGATCCGCACCCCGCTGTCGAGCGTCGTCGCGGTGGTCGTCGATCAGAGCCAGAGCCAGGGGATCGAGAACCGCACCGCGGAGACCGAGGAAATCCGGGCTCAGGTCGAGCGGGGTCTCGCGGGCCTCGACGGGATCGAGGTGCGCACGGTGGTGGTCGACCGCGCGAGCGGCGCCGGCGCGGACGGGACCCGGCTGTTCGACGCCGCCTACGATGCGCTCTCCGATGTGCCGCCCGACCGGGTGGCGGGCGCGCTGCTGATCACCGACGGCCAGGTGCACGACGCGCCGGAAGAGGGCGCGGATCCGGGCATCGCGGGACCGGTCCACGCGCTGATCACCGGACGCCCCGACGAGATCGACCGGCGCATCGTGCTCGACCGGGTGCCGCGCTTCGGCCTCGTCGATTCCATCCCGAACGTCGAGCTGACGGTCGAGGATCAGGGCGGCGGCGAGGGCAGCGGCACGGCGCGTCTCACCGTCCGCCGCGACGGCGAGGAGATCGCCAGCCGCGACGTGCCGATCGGGCGCCGGGTGAGCGTGCCGGTCGACATCGCCCACGGCGGCGACAACATCTTCGAATTCGAGGTCGGGCCGCGCGACGGCGAGCTGTCGACCGTCAACAACCAGGCCGTGGCCATCATCGACGGCGTGCGCGACAACCTGCGCGTCCTCCTGGTGTCGGGCGAGCCGCACGCAGGCGAGCGCACCTGGCGCAACCTCCTGAAGTCGGACGCCTCGGTGGATCTCGTCCACTTCACCATCCTGCGGCCGCCGGAGAAGCAGGACGGGACGCCCATCAACGAGCTGTCGCTGATCGCGTTTCCGACCCGCGAGCTGTTTTCGGAGAAGATCGACCAGTTCGACCTGATCGTCTTCGACCGCTACCACCGCCGCAACGTGCTGCCGTCGCTGTATTTCGACAACATCGCCCAGTACATCCGCAACGGCGGCGCGGTGCTGGTGTCGTCCGGCCCGGACTATGCCGGGCTGCAAAGCATCTTCTACACGCCGCTCGCCGACGTGCTGCCCGCCGAGCCGACCGGTCAGGTGCTGGAGCAGCCCTTCTACCCGCACGTGAGCGCGCTCGGCGACAAGCACCCGGTCACCCGCGACCTGCCGGGGGCCGCCGGCGATCCGCCCGACTGGAGCCAGTGGTTCCGTCTCATCGATGCCGACCCCATCACCGGCGACACGGTGATGACCGGACCCGACGACAAGCCGCTGCTGATCCTGGCGCGTCAGGGTGAGGGGCGCATCGCGCTGATGCTGTCCGACCACGTCTGGTTGTGGGCGCGCGGCTTCGAGGGCGGTGGGCCGTACGTGCCGCTGTTGCGCCGTCTTGCGCACTGGCTGATGAAGGAACCGGAGCTCGAGGAAGAAGCGTTGCGGCTGTCGGCGACGACCGGCCAGGACCTCATGGTAGAGCGCCAGACGCTCGGCGACACGGCCGAGCCGGTGCTGCTTACCGGGCCCGACGGGACCGAGCAGACGGTGACGCTGGAGGAGGCGGAGCCCGGCCTGTGGCGCGCCGAGGTGCCGGTGGGCGACGTCGGCATCTACCGCGCGACCGCCGGCGACCGGACCGCGATCGCCCATGTCGGTCCGCCCAATCCCCGCGAGATCGCCGACCTGCGCTCTACCACCGACCGGCTGGCGGCGGTGGCCGCGGCAAGCGGCGGCTCGGTGGCCCGTGCTGTCGACAACGGGGCGATCGAGCTGCCGCGCCTGACGTTGCGCGATGCCGGCGAGCGGATGAGCGGTCTCGGCTGGATCGGATTCAAGCGCTCCGAGGCGAGCTCGCTGGAGGGCGTCCAGCAGATCCCGCTGCTGTCGGGGTTCCTCGGGCTTGCCGTCCTGCTCGGGGTGATCGGGGCGACCTGGTTCCGCGAAGGACGTTGATCGCCGCGTCGTGTCGACCAAGTGAGGCTCGCGGCAACGGCACGATCCCGCAGCCGGTCAGCTGCGCACGGCCGTGCGGCCTCCGTCCATCGGACGATGCACCTCACCGGCGATCGCTTCGGACCCGTCGACGAGATGGGCGGCGAGAAGCCGGTGCGGATCGACCGGCCCCGGGAACGTGATCTGCCCGGGCCGAACCGGCGTGAAGCCGACCGGCGCATAGTAGGGCGGATCGCCCACCAGCAGCACCAGCCGATGGCCGAGCTCGCGGGCCCGGGCGACCGAGGTACGCACCAGGCTCCGACCGATGCCGCGGTTTGCGACGTCCGGATGGACGGCGAGCGGACCGAGAAGCAGCGCGCCTGAGGTCCCGACCAGGATCGGCGTCAGCCGCACCGACCCGACGAGGCGGTCGGCCACGGTCGCGACGAAGGCGAGATCGGGGGCATGGGGAACGCCTTCCCGCAGCCGGTAGGCGGTGCGCGCGAATCGGCCCGGCCCGAAGGCGGTGTCGTTCAGGACATCGATTGCCGGCGCGTCTCCGGCGGCTTCAAGTCGGACAAGGTAGGATTGCTCGGTCAATTGGGTCGGCCCTGTACGCGGATGCAGCGACATCCGCTACGGGCCGTTCCGGTCGGCCGGCCGCAGCGGATCAAACGGTGCGGATCGTCGACGGCCGTCGTCGGGCCGTGAGATCGTCCGTGCTTCGTCGTCGGATCCTGCGGGAGACCGGCATCGCATGCGGTGCCGGGGCGATCCGCTTGCAGCCGGTCCGGATGGCGCTCATGGGCCGAGGCAACTCCGGTTTGCGAAATGGCGGGACTCGCTAGCATGACGGGCGGGGACTGTCCATGATCGCCGGCGCGCGACAATCGAGTCGGGCGACAGACGTGAACTGCTTCGCACTTTTGTGCCACAAGTGGCGTGAGGCGGTTCGAGGAGAGGCGGCAGCACCGCGACATGAACATCGACATCCAGACGGTCTATACGACCTCGATCTTCATCATCGGCCTGGTGGGAATCCTGCTCCTCTGGTCGTGGCTCCAGGACAGGAGGAGCAAGGCGCTCGTGTGGTGGGCGCTGTCGTTCCTGGTGTCGACCGTCGGCGTCGTGCTGCTGTCCGACTACGATTTCCTGCCGGACCTGTGGTCGGTGGAGATCGCGATCACGCTCCTGGTCACGGCCCACGGTCTCGTTTGGGCGGGCGTGCGCTCCTTTTCGGACCGCTCCGTGCCGTGGCTCGGGATTGCAGCCGGCGGGGTGGTGTGGACCGTGGCCTACCAGAGCCGGATCGTCGAGGCGTCGACGACGGACCGGGTCGCACTGATCGCCATGCTTGCGGCCGTCTACACCATCGTCACCGGCTGGGAGATGTTCCGCGACGGGCTGGTGAAACTCCCCTCGGCGCCTCTGGTGCTGGTGCTGCTGGCGGCTCACGCCGCCTGCCACGTGCTGCGTGTCCCGGTGGCGGAGAGCTTTCCCTATTCCTTCGAACCGGGCGTCGGCGGGATCAAGGTGGCGCTGCTGGCCCTCGAGCCGATGCTCTTTGCCGTGGCGCTGGGCTATCTGTTCCTGATGATGACGCGCGAGCGTGGCGAGGCCGCGATCGTCGCGGTGGCGAACACCGACATGCTGACCGGAAGCCTCAACCGCCGCGGCTTCTTCGAAGAAGCCGAGCGGGTGCGGCAGCGCGCCCGGAAGGCGAACATGCCGGTCTCCAAGCTGCTGCTCGATATCGACTACTTCAAGGAGGTGAACGACGCCCACGGACACGCCGCGGGCGATGAAGTGCTGCAGTCGTTCACGGTCCTGGTCCGGGGAGCGCTGCGCGTCGACGACGTGCTCGGCCGGATCGGCGGCGAAGAATTCGCGGTCATGGCCGTGAACGCCGACACGGAGGTGGCCGAGGCGCTGGCGGAGCGAATCCGGACCACGGTGAACGGGAGCCCGATCATGTGGCGCGAAACGCCGATCGACGTGTCGGTGAGCATCGGCGTCGCCTGCGATCCGACGGCGGATGTCTCGGTGAAGGAGCTCATGGAACGCGCCGACCGCGCCCTCTACGAAGCCAAGCGGCACGGGCGGAACAAGGTCGTTCTGGCGGAAGACGCGGCCAACGCTTCGGGTGAGACGGCGGCTCCTTCCCGCGTCGCCGGCACGCCCCAGCCGGACGAGACCTGACCGTTCGGCATGACGGCGCCTGCGCCGACAGACCGCAGAACCTCAGGAGAGGTCGGCGATCAGCCGCCGGACGAAGTCGGTGCCGGCATCGAGCTGCGAGACTGAGATGAACTCGTCCGCCTGGTGGGCCTGATCGATCGAGCCCGGGCCGCAAACCACCACCGGCCAGCCCGGACCGCGGAACTGACCCGCCTCGGTGCCGTAGGAGACCGCATGGAGGCCGTTGTCGCCGGTCAGGCGGCGGCACAGCGTCTCGGCCGGATTGCCGGCATCGGGAACGAGGCCCGGCACGTGGGCGCGGATGCCCACGTCGACCCCCGTCTCTGCGTCGACTTCCTTCATCCGAGGCTCCACATCGGCCGCGATGTGGGCGCGGTAGCGCTCGAGATAGGTGTGCGGGTCATCATCGGGCAGGGCCCGGATGTCGGTGACGAAGGCGCAGTCGCGCGCCACGATGTTGTGGGCAGTCCCGCCCCGGACCATGCCGGTGTGGACGGTGGTGTAGGGCGGGTCGAACGGACTGTCGGGGACCGGGTTGGCCATGTTCGCGCGCAGCATGTCGTCCAGGAACGCGATCAGACGGCAGCCGACGACCACCGCCGAGACACCCCGGTTCACCTGACTGGAGTGAACCGACTTTCCCCGCACGTTGGTGTAGAACGAGAAGGTCGTCTTCTGTCCGGTCACCACCTTCATATCGGTCGGTTCGCCCACAATCACGGCGGCGGGCGCGGCGATGCGGCCGGCCATCTCGGCGATCATCGACGGCGCGCCGAGGCAGCCGACTTCCTCGTCATACGAGAGCGCCAGGTGGATCGGGCGCTTCAGGTTGGCGGCCACCATCTCAGGCACCAGCGACAGCGCAATCGCGGAAAACGCCTTCATGTCGGCCGTGCCGCGCCCATAAAGTCGCCCGTCGCGCTCGGTCATCGTGAAGGGATCGGAGGCCCAGGACTGGCCTTCGACGGGAACGACGTCCGTGTGGCCCGAGAGCACGACGCCGCCCGGCACATCGGGACCGATGGTGGCGTAGAGGTTCGCCTTGTCGCCGGTCGAGTCGGGTACGAGGGTGGATGCAATGCCGTGCGCGGCGAGATGCTCCTGCACGAAGCCGATCAGCCGAAGGTTGCTGTCGCTCGACACGGTGGGGAAGCCGACAAGCCGCGCGAGCATTTCCTTCGGTGTCGGCATGAACCCTCCATGGTGTCGGTCGGCGACGATCCGCGGCTGACGCCGCGCCGAGCGGGTGGCACACCCTTTCGATGGAAAACCGCCTCCGGAATCCTATGATCGAGCGCGGTGTCGCGTCGGAGCGCCCCGATCCGGCAGCAACGCGTTCGATGCCGTGACTATGCGGCGGCGGCGGTGTCGGGGACAAGACGCGCACGGTGCCTGCGACACAATAGGCTGGCAGGATACGCGAGAGTGCGGATCCGCCAGGGTCCGGTTTGCCGCGTCGTCCTTGGGCGGGCGCCCGAATGGATGGGACAGATGACCGATCAGAGATACCAGCCGGTTGCGATCCAAGGCGCCCCGCAGCGGGGGTGCCCAGTCGTTCGGGAGACCGCGCGGGCATGACCGGTCGTCCAGCCAACGACAGCGCGCCGGCGGCGGTGGCGGCCCGGCGCGGAACCCCCGGCAGCGGACGGCTGACCCAGCGCTTGCGCCTCGCCAGCGGCCTGACGCTGTTCGTCTACGTCCTGATGCATCTGCTGAACCACGCGCTCGGCGTCGTGTCGATCGACTGGATGGAAGCCGTCGAGCCCTATCGGACCGCCATCTGGCGGTCGCTGCCAGGCACGCTGCTTCTCTACGGGGCCCTGGCGGTGCACGTGTCCCTGGCGCTGGCGCGGGTCGCCCGCCGCCGGACGATCCGCATGCCGGTCTGGGAAGCCGTCCAACTGGGGCTCGGGCTGCTGATCCCGTTCTGGCTGGTGAACCACGTCGTCGGTTCCAGGGGGCTCTACGAGGTGTTCGGAATCGAGGACGACTACGTCCACATGCTGACGCTGCTGTGGCCCGGCCTCGTCACCTTCCAGACCACGCTCGTCCTGCTGGTGTGGGTGCATGGCTGCATCGGCATTCACTTCTGGCTGCGCCTGAACGGCTGGTACCGGGCGGTGGCGCCCTGGCTGCTGATGGCGGCGATGGGCGTGCCGCTGTTTGCCACCTGGGGCTGGATCGAGGCCGCGCGGCGGCTCGAGCTGACCGGCGGCAGGCACAGCAACCTGACCCCCGAAGCGGCCGTCTGGTCCGACGGCATCATCCATGGCGCTCGACTTGGCTATGCGGTCGCCGCCCTCACCGCCCTGCTGGTGATCCCGATCATTGCCACGCTGCTGAACCGCGGGCGCGGTTTCCGCGTCACCTACCCCGGCGGGCGTGTCGTCCGGTCGCTGCCGGGGCCGACGCTGCTGGAGATCAGCCGGCTGGCCAACATCCCGCACGCCTCGGTGTGCGGCGGCCGGGGACGCTGTTCGACTTGCCGGACGCGGATCCTCTCCGGCGCCGCAAGCCTGGAGCTTCCCGGGACGACGGAGTCGCGGGTGCTCAACCGGATCGGGGCGGCGCCGGATCTGCGCCTTGCCTGCCAGCTGCGCCCGACGGCGGACCTGGAGGTGCGGCCGCTGTTTCCCATCAGCGACGCGGAGCCGATCGATCTCGCCACCGAATCGTACCGCTGGGGGCGGGAGCAGGAGGTCGCCATCCTGTTCGTCGACATCCGGGGGTTCACGACCTTCTCCGAGCAGCGGCTTCCGTACGACGTCGTCTACCTGCTGAATGAATATCTCGGTGTGATGAGCGGCGCCGTCACCCGCAACGGCGGCTATGTGGACAAGTTCATCGGCGACGCCGTCATGGCCATCTTCGGCATGTCCGACGGCGTGGAGGCAGGCTGCGGGATGGCTCTGGCGGCAGCCGGCGACATGGTGAGCGGGCTTGCGGAACTGAACCGGACCTTTGCCGAGCAGCTGCGCGAGCCGATGCGGATCGGCATCGGCATCCATGCGGGACCGGCGATTCTCGGACGGGTAGGCGTGGCCAGCGACAAGCGCACGGACGGACTGACGGCGCTCGGCGACACCGTCAACACGGCAAGCCGGCTGGAGACGGCGACCAAGGAACTGGGGGCGACCCTGGTGTTCTCCGACGCGGTCGCCAGGGCCTCCGGGGTCGACCTGAGCGAGACTCGCGCCTGCGAGATCACCGTGCGCGGACGGAGCGAGCCGCTGATCGTCCACGCGATCGACGATCCGACGGTGTTCTCCCGAGCCAGCGCGGAAAGCCCGCGGCGGCGGGGCCGGCTGGGCTGGCGCAGAGCGTCAAGGGCGGGATAGGTCCGGCGTCTCGGCGAGACGGTCGAGGTCGAACCGGTGCATGTCGGCGAGGAGCTCGACGATGCCCCTGGCGGCGTGATCGACGGCGATCCGACCCTTGTCCGCCGTGGCCGACGCGGCATTGCCGGTGGCGCCGGACGGATGGAGGTCCTGGGCGATCCAGCCGAAAGCGTGGGGGCCGTGGCCGCGCAGGTGGTCGAACTCCTCGATGAAGTCCAGCTGGGCGGAGCGGAAGTCCTCGGCCCGCTCCATGCGCACCAGCTCGGGTGCCAGGTGCAGCATCGCCGACGTTTCCAGGTCGTTGCCGTGAATTCCGTAGGTCGCCTCGTCCGGGTCGAAGGTGCCCTCGGGGGCCGGAAAGCGGAACCAGCCCGAATGCACCGCCAGCATGTCGCAGCGAACCCGCAGTTCGCGGGTCACCACGTCGATGAGCGGAACGTTGCCGCCATGGGCGTTGAGGATGAGCAGCTTGCGCACCCCGGCGCGGCGGACGCTTTCGCCGATCTCGATCCAGGCGCGGATGACCGTGTCCCAGGACAGGGTGAGCGTGCCGGGAGAGGCAATGTGTTCGTTGGATTTCCCGATTGCCTGGACCGGGAGAACGGTGGCCGGCAGGTCGTCTGGGAGGGTCGCGATCACGCGTTCGACGACGCCGGAGACGATCGCCGTGTCGGTCGACACCGGAAGGTGGGGGCCGTGCTGCTCGATGGCGGCGACGGGCAGGATCGCGATCCAACCGGATGTGTCGGCCTCGCCGAACATCGCCGCGGTCATGTCCGCCCAGCGGCGGGCGGGCAGGTGAAGAGGCGCCATTAGCGGGCCTTTCCCGCCGCCAGCGCCTCGACTTCCACCTTCAGCTCCGGAACCGTGAACCCGGAGACGATCATCAGGGTGGATGCCGGGGCGCGGGCGCCGATGAAGCGGTCGCGGGCGCGCATGTAGGCGGCGAGATGGGCACGGTCGGTCACGAATGCGTTGAGGCGCACCACGTCGTCGGCCGACATGTCCGCCGACCGCAGGATCTCCCGGATGTTGGCGAAGCACTGGTCGGCCTGTGCCTCGGCATCGTCCGGAACGGTGTCCTCGGGTGTCACGCCAACCTGTCCAGAGCAGACCAGCAGGCGAAAGCCCGCGGGGATCTCGACGCCATGGACGTACTGGGCGAACGGCGCGCGGATGGTGTCGGGGGTGTGGCTCGTCAGCACGGGAGGGCGCTCCTTAAGCGGTCACGGGATGCAGGCTACCGCACCTTGATGACCGCCGAAACGGGGACGGGTTGGCCGCGCGTGCGGTGGAGGTCCGTGCCCCCCCGAACCGGACGCATTCGGCCGCTTGTCCTGCGGGCTCGGCGTTCTATTGTTCGTACGAAGGGAGGCTGCATCTTCATTCGGGCTTTCGTTCTCTGGCACGCGCGTTGCAGGTCCGTTCCCGGCTGCGCGGGGAAGCGTCTCAGCGGCGCCATGCCGGGCCGAGGCACGATCGCTGCTCCGGCAGCACGGCATTCGGCGGAGCGCGGGGCCGCCTGACCAGGATCATCGACAGCGATCGCCTCCGGCGCGGGGATCGGGACAACGCGAGGACGAACGAGCGATGACACGTGCGATCCCTTCACTCGCCTGCGTGCTGGCTGCCGGAGCCCTGCTGGCGGGCCCGGCGGCGGCACTCGAGCAGGTCAAGTTCGGCACCAACTGGCTGCCCGAGGCGGAACACGGCGGCTACTATCAGGCCGTCGCCGACGGCACCTACGAGAAGTGCGGCCTGGAGGTGGAGATCGTCTCGGGCGGTCCGCAGGTGAACAACCGGGCGCTGCTTCTCGCCGGCAAGATCCAGTTCCACATGGGCGGCAACCTGATCCAGGCCTTTTCGGCAGTGGAGCAGGACATTCCGCTGAAGGTCGTGGCCGCGCACTTCCAGAAGGAACCGCAGGTCATCATGACCCATCCGGGCCAGGGCCTCGACACCTGGGAAAGCCTGAAGGACATCGACCTCCTCCTGGGGGACGAAGGGTTCCAGTCGTTCTTCCAGTGGATGATCGCCGCCTACGGCTTCAAGGCCGATCAGCGCGAGCCGTACACCTTCAACGCAGCGCCGTTCCTTGCCGACCCGAGGGTCGGGCAACAGGGCTACGTCACATCCGAACCCTATGCGGTCGAAACCAAGGGCGGCTTCACGCCGAACATCTTCCTGATCGCCGACTACGGGTTCGATACCTACGCCACCACGGTGGAGGTGATGCAGAAGACCATCGACGAGATGCCGGAGGCGGTGGCGTGCTTCGTCGACGGCTCCGCGCTCGGCTGGTACACCTACCTCTACGGGGATTCGTCGGCCGCCGACGCGGTGATCCTGGCGGCGAACCCGGACATGACCGAGGAGCAACTCGCCTTCTCGCGTGAGAAGCTCCGCGAATATGGCATCGTCGATTCGGGCGATGCGCTGGAGCTCGGCATCGGGGCGATGACGGACGCGCGCTTCAAGAGCTTCTACGGCAAGATGGTCGATGCCGGTGTGCTTCCGGCCGGGATTGACATCTCCAGGTCCTACACGCTCGACTTCGTGAACAAAGGCCTGGGGCTCGATCTGAAGAGGGATCTGACCGGCAAGTAGGCCGATCGGTCGACACGAGGATGGCCATGGTGAATGCCCCGGAAATGGGTCGCACGGGGACCGTCGACGAAGCGGCCCCGGCGGTCGTCCTCAGCGGGGTCACCAAGCGCTTTCCGAGTGGCACGACCGCCATCTCCAACCTCGACCTTGCAGTGCACGAAGGCGACTTCGTGAGTCTTCTCGGCCCGTCGGGCTGCGGGAAATCGACCGTGCTCCGCCTGATCGCCGGCCTGATCGAGCCGACGGCCGGGACGATCGCGCGACCCGGTGGACGGCAGGCCGGCCGGGACGTCGGGTTCGTGTTCCAGGAGCCGACCCTGATGCCGTGGGCGTCGGCGTTCACCAACGTCTGGCTTCCGCTACGGCTGAAAGGCGTGTCGAGACGCGCCGCCAGCGACCGGGTCATGGCGGCGCTCGATGGGGTCGGGCTCGCCGGTTTCGCCGAAGCCTTCCCCCGCGAGTTGTCCGGCGGCATGAAGATGCGGGTGTCGATCGCCCGCGCACTGGTCACCGAGCCGCGGCTTCTGCTGCTCGACGAGCCGTTCGCCGCGCTGGACGAGATCACCCGCTTCAAGCTCAACAAGGATCTTCTGGAGCTGTGGGGCCGGCTCGGCTTCACGGTCGTGTTCGTCACCCACTCGGTCTTCGAATCGGTGTTTCTGTCGACCCGCATCGCGGTGATGGCCGCGCGCCCCGGCCGCATCATCCGGACGCTGTCGGTCGACGAACCCTATCCGCGGAGCGATGCCTTCCGCACGACGGAAGCCTACGCGGCCTCCTGCCGGGAGACCTCCGACGCACTGCACGTTGCGATGGGCGAAGGGGCCGCGGCGTGAGGCAGGGGCGATCGCGGCGATGAGCACGGTGTCGGACCCCGCAACGGACACGGGCCCCGTCGACGAGCCCGCCGCGGCATGGCGCTCGATGGAGCAGAGCGGTGGCGGGGCCCGCGGGTCGCTCGACCGGGCGGCCCGCTGGCTGCTGCCGATCGGCGTGGTGGGTCTGCTCGTCGGCGCCTGGCATCTCGTCGTCGTGGTGAACCAGATCCCGGCCTACATCCTGCCCGGCCCGGGCGAGGTGTTCGGGTCGCTGGTCGAAGACTGGCCGATCCTCTCCCAGGCGCTCCTGAACACGCTGGCGATCACGCTGCTGGCGCTTGGCGTCGCCACGATCGGCGCGGTGGGCCTGGCCATCCTGTTTTCCCAGTCGCGGCTGGTCGAGTATTCCCTGTTTCCGATCGCCGTGGTGCTGCAGGTGACGCCCATCGTCGCCGTGTTCCCGCTGATCAACATCTATGTCGACAACACCACCGCGAAGCTGCTGATCTGCGCGTGGATCGTCGCCTTTTTCCCGATCCTGTCGAACACCACGCTGGGGCTGAACTCGGCGGACCGAAACCTGCATGCGCTGTTCGATCTCTACGGCGCGAACCGCTGGCAAACCCTCCGTCACCTGCAGATGCCAGCGGCGATGCCCTATTTTCTCGGCGGGCTGAGGATCGCCGGCGGGCTGGCACTGATCGGCGCCGTGGTGGCGGAATTCGTGGCCGGGACGGCGGGCTTCGGGTCGGGGCTCGCGTTCCGCATCATCGAAGCCGGCTACCGGCTCAACACGGCCCGGATGTTCGCGGCGCTCATCCTGATTTCGGCGGTCGGCGTTGCGATCTATCTGGTGCTGAGCCTGGTGTCGCATCTGGTCCTGCGCAGATGGCACGAAAGTGCGACCCGGCGGGAGCGCTGACGCGATGGTCTGGAGCCCGGGACTGCGACCTGGCGACCGGCCGCTGCGGCTGGTGGAAGCGACCGTCCCGACCGCGCTCTGCCCGGCGCTCGCGGCGTCCGCCGACACAAGCGGCCTCGCCTGTGCCGATATCGTCATCGCCGATGGCCGTATCGCCTCCATCGCCCCGGCCGCGACCGCCCCGCCGGCGGGCGGGATCGATCTGGACGACGGCCTGGTCTTTCCGGCCTTCGCCGACGTCCACACCCATCTCGACAAGGGCCACATCTGGCCGCGCGCCCCCAATCCCGACGGCCGCTTCGAGGCGGCGCTCGACGCCTGCGAGGCGGATCGCACGGCGCACTGGACGGCGGCGGACGTGCGCCGGCGAATGGAATTCTCGCTGCGCTGCGCGGAGGCGCACGGCACGCGGCTGATCCGCACGCACCTGGATTCGAAGCCGCCGCAGCACCGGATCTCCTGGCCGGTCTTTGCCGGGATGCGGGAGGCCTGGCGCGGGCGCATCGAGCTTCAGGCCGTTGCACTTCTCGCCATCGACGATCTGCCGGAGGGGGATGCCCTCGACGCCTACGTGCGGCATGTCGCCGAACACGGCGGCATGCTCGGCGCTGTCACCTATCCGATGCCGGACCTGGACGCGCGTCTGGTCCGGCTGTTCGACGTGGCGGCGCGCTACGGCCTGGATCTCGACTTCCACGCCGATGAGACCACCGACGCTGCGGCCGACGGACTTCGACGGATCGCGGAGGCGCACCTTTCGACCGGGTTTCCGGGCCTCGTGACGGTGGGCCATGCCTGCTCGCTGTCCGCCCAGCCCGACGCGGAGGCGATGCGGACGCTGGACGCGGTGGCGCGCGCCGGCCTCTCCGTCGTCAGCCTGCCGCTGTGCAACCTCTACCTCCAGGACCGGGTGCCCGGCCGCACTCCCCGCCTGCGCGGGGTGACGCTCGTTCACGAGATGCGGGCCCGAAATATTCCCGTCGCAATTGCAAGCGACAACACGCGTGACCCTTTCTACGCCTACGGGGACCTCGATATGCTGGAAGTGTTCCGGGCGGCGACCCGGATCCTGCATCTCGATCATCCGTTCGCGGATTGGCCGGCCGCCGTGACCCGCACGCCAGCGGCGATGATGGGCGACGAAACGCGCGGACGTCTCGAGGTCGGGGCTCCCGCGGACCTGGTGCTGTTCCGGGCGCGCTCGTTCAGCGAGCTGCTCGCCCGCAGCCAGGACGACCGCATCGTGCTGCGTGACGGGATGGTGCTCGACCGCGTCGTGCCCGATTATCGGGAGCTGGACGAGCGTTGGGCCGCCGCGCGTTCGGGCCGGACCGGTTCGGATGCGTGAAACGCGTTGGATTCTAAATGGCTTGGTGCAAGGGCTGGCAGAAGACTTGCATTTTTTCGTTCCGCTGATCGGACGATCGCGAGCAGCCCTCCGTCGGCCAGGTGGCGCCACCTGATCCGAAGCGGCTGCATGGGGGGTGGGATGGCTGATCTGGAAAGCCTCGTTGCGGATCTCGACGGCGTGCCCATCGAGCGCAACCCGTCGCTGGTGAAGCAGAAGAGCCGTGACTTCTTCTGGTATTCGCCCGTCCTGAAGCGCCAGCTCGACCACGTCTCAGGCGACCTCGTCGCCACGCCCCGGACCGACGCGGACATTGCGCGCATCCTTGCCGCCTGCCATCGCCACGGCGTGCCGGTGACGGTGCGCGGCGCCGGCACGGGCAACTATGGCCAGGCGATGCCGCTTGCCGGCGGCCTGGTCCTCGACCTCGCCGGGATGTCCGACATCCGATCGGTCGGACCCGGGACCGTGACGACCGGGCCCGGCGCGATCCTGGCCGACATCGACCGCGTGACGCGGGCCGCGGCCGGGCTGGAGCTCCGGATGCATCCGTCGACCTACCGGACCGCGTCGATCGGCGGCTTCGTGGCGGGCGGCTCGGGTGGCGTCGGTTCCGTGCGCTGGGGCGGCCTGCGCGACCTCGGAAACATCGTCCGTCTTGACGTGATGACCATGGAGGCCGAGCCGCGGAAGCTCAGCCTCACGGGCGAGGAGATCCACAAGGTCAGCCATGCCTACGGCACCAACGGGGTCATCACCGAAGTCGAGATGCCGCTTGCCGCGGCCTGCGACTGGGTCGACGTGATCGTCGGCTTCGACGCCCTGATGCCGGCCGCCATCTTCGCGGACCAGGTCGCCCGCAGCGACGGGATCCTGACCAAGGAGGTCGGTGTCGTGGCGGCTCCCGCCGGCCATGCCTATTTCCTGCGCCACCAGCGCTTCATCGGCCGCGAGCAGTCCGTCGTCCTCCTGATGGTGGCGCCGTTCGCGGTGGCCGCGCTCGCGTCGCTGGTCGACCGGTCGCGCGGCAGCGTGCTCTACCGATCCGACCGCGCCAGCGCGGCCGACAGGGAGCAGCTTCCGCCGGTCTGCGAGCTGAGCTGGAACCACACCACGCTGCGGGCGCTGCGGGTCGAACCGGCGATGACCTATCTGCAGTCGCTCTATCCCTACCCGAACCACCTTTCCAAGGTCGCGGCGGTTGCCGACGCGTTCGGCGACGAAGTGACCACCCACCTGGAGTTCGTGCGCTTCGATGGCGTGATCACCTGCTTCGGTCTGCCGCTCGTCCGCTTCACCACCGAAGAGCGTCTCGACGAGATCGTGAAGATCCACGAGGACATGGGGTTTCCGGTGTTCAATCCGCACCGCTACACGCTGGAGGAAGGCGGGATGAAGCAGTCGGACGGTGTCCAGCTGGCCTTCAAGAAGGAGGCGGATCCGAGCGGTCTCCTCAACCCCGGCAAGATGGTCGCCTGGGAAGATCCGAACTTCGATCTCTCGGGCCGGCAGACCTACCTTTTCCCGGGGCTGTCGCGATGAGGATCGACCATCCGGGCACAGGTGGCCCGTGAACGTCCTCGTCGTTTATGCCCACCCCTGCGACGGAAGCTTCAACGCCGCCGTCCGCGACAGGCTCCTCGCCGGCCTCGTCGACGCCGGACACCAGGTGCGTGTCGCCGATCTCTACGCCGAAGGGTTCGATCCCGTCCTCGGCCCGGAGGAGCGGCGCGGCTATCACACGCCGGGCGAGAACGAAGCCCCGGTGGTGGGCGAACTCGAGCGGCTCAGATGGTGCGATGCGCTGGTGTTCGTCTATCCGACCTGGTGGTTTGGGCCGCCGGCGATCCTCAAGGGCTGGCTCGACCGGGTGTTTGTGCCGCACGCAACCTTCTCGATGCCGACGGAGACCGAGCGGCCGGCCGGCCAGCTGCGCAACATCGTGGAGATCGCGGTGGTGACGACCTGCGGTGCCACCTGGCTGACCTCGAAGTTCGTCGGCGAACCCGGCCGCCGGACGATCCTGCGCGGGATCGGCGGCCTGTGCGCGCCGGGCTGCCGGCGGCGCTATCTCGCGCTCTACCGGATGGACACGGTCTCGCTGGAGAGGCGAACGAAGTTCCTCGCGCGGGTGGCCGCATTCGCCCACCGCCTGGGGGCATGAGCAGACATGCCGCCCGCCGCACGGACCGTCGGGCGAGCGTCGTGGTGCGTGGTTCTGGGAAGACAACTGCAGCGCCGTGCGGAGACGTTGCCCGGCCACCTGCGGTCGATTACCGTTTTAACGATTCGTTTCCAGGCTCACCATTGTCATGGAGCCGTCATTCCGGTTTGGTAGAGACAAAGCACGATGGCATTCAGCTACCGAAAGACCGCGACGTTCCGACTCGCACAGGCGGCGAAAGCCCAGCGTGTGCGATCCGGCGGGCATTTGAGCCGGATCGGACTGCATCCGGGGCAGGAGTTCCTGCTCAAGGCGCTGTCCGACACCGATGGCCAGACCATGAGCGAACTCGCCGGGGTTCTGGGCGTCCAGCCGCCAACAGTCACCAAGATGATTAGCCGACTGGCGAGCCATGGCCTTGTCGAGCGGCAGAGCTCGGCAAGCGACGGTCGGCTGTCCCGGGTGTTCCTCACCGACGAAGGCCGCGCCCGCATTTCAGACGTGGACAAGGCCTGGAAGCGTCTCGAAAAGGAAGCGCTCGCGGGTCTCGACGACAAGGACCGCAAGCGGCTGCGGAAGCTGCTGCGGACCATCGAGAAGAACCTGGCTGCCGCCGGCGGCTTTGTCGACAGCCTCGACGAAGAGCCCGACGACGTCGACGAGCCGGCGACTGCCTGAGACCACTGGCTACGGACATACAGACCTGGTCGCACCCATCCGGGCGCGCGTGCACGGTTGCGAGCGGTTCGCAGGCGGAATTCTGGTGCTCGCCTTCCTCGTTTCCGCACCTGCCGAGGCGGGGTCCATGCACATCCGACATGCATCACCTGCGTTCACAGCGCTTTGGAAAGCGGGCGCCTGCGGATAGGCTCGCGCGGCGGATCTGACGCCCAGAGCATCTTCCGATCAGATGGGCTTCCCCCTGATCGACAGGAAATGGCTCTGGATTCAGTAACTTGAGCGCCTTGGTATCGTTCGGTCCTGCTCCGATCGGAACGGAAAGCGCTCTCGGATCGACCGCGATCGTGCAAGGCGAAAGCGCTTCATGTCGACCCCGTCCCTGTCCGACCTTTCGTCTCGCGACACGCTGCGCGGCATCCTCCTGATGACCGCCACCGCGGCCCTGTTCGCCTGCCTCGATACGACGGCAAAATATCTCGGCCAGTACATGCCGGCGGTCGAGGTTGCCTGGCTGCGCTTCGTCACCCACACGATCTTCGTCGTCATTCTGCTCAGGCTGTGGTCGCGCCCGTTCCATCTCAAGACCCGGCGTCCGCTGCTGCAGGTGCTGCGCGGCGCGTTCATGTTTTCCACCACGGCGCTCAACTTCGGTGCCCTGCAATATCTGCAGCTGACGGAAGCGGTGGCCATCATGTTCGCCACGCCGCTGCTGGTGACGGCGCTCGCCGGTCCGGTGCTTGGCGAGAAGGTGGGTGTCCGGCGCTGGTCGGCGGTGTCGGTCGGGTTCGTCGGCGTCCTGGTCATCACCCGGCCCGGCTTCCAGGACATCAGCATCGGGGTCATGCTGTCGCTCTGCGCGATGGTCTCCAATGCGTGTTACATCCTGCTGACGCGCCTTCTCGGAGCGACCGAAAGCTCGGAGACCATGATCTTCTATTCGGGTTTCGTCGGGACGATCGGGCTCGCCCCCGTGGCGCTGCCGGTGGCGGTGATGCCGTCGACCGTCTGGCTGGTGCCGCTGATCCTGCTCACCGGCGCGTTCGGCGGTTTCGGCCACTATCTGCTGATCCGCGCGCACCGCATCGCGCCGGCCTCGACGCTTGCCCCCTTCATCTACACCCAGATCGTCTGGATGAGCATCTCGGGCTATCTCGTGTTCAACGAGGTGCCGGGGATCTGGACCGTGGTCGGGACGTCGATCGTCGTCTGCTCCGGGCTCTACATTCTGCACCGCGAACACCGGCGCAGGGGTGGCGTCGCCAAGCCGCTGTGATATCGCACTCGTGCGCCTGCCGGCGCGCCAACCCGTCCGATCCCGTGCCTGGAGGCTGATTTGGCCAAGCCGACCATCCTGATGATGACCCCGATGCTTCCGGCCATCGTCGCCAAGCTCGAAGACCGTTTCGACGTCCTGTGGCTGCCTGGTGCGCCCGATCCGGAGGCCGTCATCGACCGGGCGGCGGACAGGGCGCGCGGGATCGGTATGTTTCCGACCGGCGCAGCCAGCGCCGGGCTGATGGACCGGCTCGGCAAGCTCGAGGTCATCGCGGTGGCGGGCGCGGGCTACGAGGGCGTCGACGTGCCAGCGGCCCGGACACGCGGCATCCTGGTGACCAACGCACCGGACGCGCTGACCCAGGAGGTCGCCGATGTGACGATGGGGCTCATCGTGATGACGGTCCGGCGGCTCGCCGCCGCCGACGCCTATCTGCGCGCCGGCAAGTGGGAAGCGAACGGGCCGATGCCGATCAGCCCCGGCAGTCTCGTTGGCGCAACCCTTGGCATCCTCGGCTACGGGCGCATCGGCCGTGCCGTGGCCCAGCGCGCAGAAGCCTTCGGCCTGAAGATCGCCTATCACGGCCGCACCCGGCAGACAGGCGTCCCACACGCCTACTTCGACAGCCCGTCAGCCCTCGCGGAAGCCTCCGATATCCTGCTCGTCGCGACGCCGGGTGGGGCGGAGACGCGCCACATCGTCGACGCCGCCGTGCTGGCAAAGCTTGGCCCGAAGGGGTACCTCGTCAACGTCGGACGTGGCACCGCGGTCGACGAGGCGGCGCTGGTCGCCGCGCTGGAAGCCGGCACCATCGCCGGCGCCGGCCTCGATGTCTACGAGGACGAGCCGCGGGTCCATCCGGGCCTGATCGGCCGCGAGGACGTCGTGCTGCTGCCGCATCTGGCGTCCGGCTCGGTCCCGACGCGCACTGCCATGGGGCAGGTCATGCTCGACAACCTGGAAGCCTGGTTCGCCACCGGCCACGGGCTGTCGCCGATCCCGGAAATGGCGGCGGACTGAGGCTGGGGCCGTTTCTTGTCGATCGGGTGGATCCACCCGATCGGAAAGAGCTGCGGCTACCGGCGGGGCTCACCCGGCCGCGGCGGCAGCACGCCCGTCTCGAAGAAGCGGTTGATCCCGCCGACGCCGGCCGTCTTTTCCAGGAAGCCGAATGACCCGGCCTCGAAGATCTCGCGGGCCGCGTCGATCGCCATGGCGTAGGCGAACTGCGCGAGACCGGAGCCGAGGCTGACACGGCGCACCCCGAGAGCGGCGAGATCCGGGATCGAGAGCGGCGTGCTGCCAAGCCCGGCGAGCACGTTCACCGGGCGGTCGACCGACTGGATCACCGCTGCGATCTCGTCGCGGGTGGTGAGACCCGGGGCATAGAGGCAGTCGGCCCCGGCCTCCTGGTAGGCCTGCAGGCGGCGGATCGCGTCGGCCAGGGGGTCCGGCGTGCCCATCAGGAAACACTCCGCCCTGGCGGTGAGCACGAACGGCGCGCCGGCCGCGTCGATGGCTGCCCGGGCCGCCGCCACCCGCTCCGCCGCCTCCTCGACGGAGTAGAGCGGCCTCTCTTCGTCATAGGTGGCATCCTCGAGCGAACACCCCGCCGCGCCGGTGTCGATCACCCGGCGGACGGTGTCGGCAACGGCATCCGGATCAGCGCCATAGCCGGCTTCCATGTCGGCCGAAATCGGAAGCGACGTGGCGCCCGCGAATTCCGCCACGTGTGCCAGCGCCTCGTCGCGGGCGATCGAGCCGGTCCCGTCGGACCGTCCGAGGCTGTAGGCGAAGCCGGCGCTGGTGGTGGCCAGGGCGGAAAAGCCGATCGCTTCGAACATGCGCAGCGAACCGAGGTCCCAGGCGTTCGCCATCACGAACAGCGCGTCCTGCGCATGCAGCGCCTGAAAGCGCCGGGCCTTCTCATTCTCGATTTCCATCGCGGTGGTCCCTCGGCTATTGACGACCTCTGGCCCGTCCGGGGAGGTGGGCCGCCCGACGCTGCCTTCGACCGATCGCTGCCGCAAGGGCTTTCGGTGGAGCGGTCGGCGGGGCGGCCAAGAGGAGGAACGTCAATGCCGACACCGATCGCAGCCTTTCAGCGCATTGGCGAGGAAAATGCCTTCGCGGTGCTCGCCCGGGCGACGCAGCTTGCCAGCGAGGGCCGGTCGATCATCAATCTCGGTATCGGCCAGCCGGACTTCAAAACGCCGCCCCACATCGTCGAAGCCGCGGTTAAGGCGCTGCGCGACGGGCACCACGGCTATACCCCGTCGACCGGCATCTTGCCGTTGCGCGAGGCCGTGGCGGCGGATCTCCTGGCGCGGACCGGCGTCGAGCCGTCCGTCGACCGGATCGTCGTCGTTCCCGGTGGCAAGGTGACGATGTTCATGGCGATCCTGATGATGGGCGAGCCGGGCGTCGACATCCTCTATCCGGATCCCGGCTTTCCCATCTACCGCTCGATGATCGAGTTCACCGGTGCCCGGCCGGTTCCGATCCCGATCCGCGAGGAAAACGATTTCGCCTTCTCCGCTGCCGAGACGCTGTCGCTGATGACGCCGCAGACGCGGCTGGTGATCCTCAATTCGCCGGCCAATCCCACCGGCGGGGTGACGCCGCGCGCCGAGATCGATGCGCTGGTGGCGGGGCTTGCGGACTATCCCGACGCGGCGATCCTCTCCGACGAGATCTACGGCCGGATCCTGTACGGCGGGACCGAGCACGTGTCGCTGCTGTCCTACCCGGAGATCGCCGACCGGCTCATTCTTCTGGATGGCTGGTCAAAGACCTACGCCATGACCGGCTGGCGCCTCGGCTACGCGCTGTGGCCGGAGAGCCTGATCGATGCGGCCCGGAAGCTCGCCGTGAACGCCTGGTCGTGCGTTAACGCGGCCAGCCAGTATGCCGGGATCGCCGCCCTGACCGGTCCTCAGGACGCCGTCGACGCGATGGTCGCAGCCTTCGACCGGCGCCGGACGCTGGTGGTCGAGGGGCTCAACCGGCTGCCAGGCGTGTCCTGCCGGACCCCGACCGGCGCATTCTACGCCTTCCCGTCGATCAAGGAGACGGGGTTCAAGGCCAAACCGCTGGCGGGTCGCCTCCTGGAAACCGCAGGGGTCGCGCTGATCGGCGGCCCCGATTTCGGCATCCTCGGCGAGGGCTACATGCGGCTCTCCTATGCCGCCTCCGAGGCCGAGATCGAGCAGGCACTGGAGCGGATCGGGCATTTCCTCGCCACAAAGACTCCGTGAATGCCCCTTCGGATCGGACCCAGCGAGCGACGCAGATGACGGCTGAAGGAACGCTCGGCATGCGGCGCGTGTCGGATCTCCTGGAACGCCTCAACGAGTTCGACCCCGGGGGCGTCCGGCTGGCGCGCGGCCTGCACCTGGTCGCGGCGATTGCGCTCGGCATCGCGGTCGGCTACCTGCTCGCATCTCGCGGCGTGCCGTTCGTCGACCGCCTGCTCGGCGCCTGGGTGAGCCGCCATCTGCCGGCCTACGCGGACATGTTCTCCGCGCCGGCGCTGGGCTTCACCATGTCGGCAATCACGGCCGTCGTGGCGGCCCACATCGTCCTGCTCGTTCCGCCGGCCTCGCGGCGGGCAGAGTTCAGGGCCTCCCTGCAGATCGGCCTCGTCGCAGTCGGATACCTGCTGGTGATCGGGCTCGCGGCGCCCGGCTCCTGGGGCTATGGCGCGCTGCCCCTCCACATCATCTGGATCTGCGTCATCGGCGGCGGGCTCTACATCCGTCGCTATGGTGCCGCCGGAACGCGCATCGGCGTCGCGCTGATCATTCTCAGCCTGTTCGCCGTGCTGATCGATCCGTCGCGCGGCCTCGGCGTCTGGCTGCCGATCGCCGGCCTGTCCGGTGCGCTGGTGGGCTTCTTCGTGCGCTTCGCGACCTGGCGGCCGTCGGCGGTGCGGGTCTTCCGCGTCCAGAAGCAGCACTTTCTCGAGGCGATCGCGGACGGCCTCGCCGAGGTCTCCGCGGAGCTCAGCCAGGGCGAACGGCCTTTGTCGCGCATACGCTCCCTGCGCCGGCGCTGGTCGAGCGTCACGGGCGCCTACGAGGTTGCGAGCGCCGAGGCGCCGGGCCTCGCAGACAGTCATGCCCACGAGGTGGCAACCGCCTACCGCCTGCTGCTGGCCTGCGAATCGATCGCCGATGCACTCGCCGAAATCGGCGACGCCGCGCTGGCGACGCCGATCGTCACGGGCCGCATCCATGATGCGCTCACTGCGCTGTCGCAGCTGGTGGCGCGGGTCGCCCACGGGCAGCCCGCGCATGCCAGGGAGCTTTCGGCCGAGCTCGAGGGGGCCCGAAGTGATCTGATCGCCGACGCCGGGCTCGCCACCCCGGACAAGCTGCAGCTGATGCGCCTCCTGACCGGCGTCGTCCGCGTCGCGGCTTCGCTGGACACTGCAGGTGCCCGCATCGTGCCGGCGGAGGGGCCGGGGCCGGCGGCCGGATCCAACCACGCGGCGGTTTCGCTGGGCCAGCGGCTGCTGATCCAGGGGATCGTCGCGGCATCCATCACCACGGCTCTCAACTACGCGTTCCACTTCCAGCATGCCTACTGGGCGACGCTGACCGTTGCCCTGGTCCTGAACGGGACGGTCGGCGAGACCGTGAACCGCACGCTGCGACGTGCCGGAGGCACCGCGGTGGGCGTGCTTGCGGCGATTGCGCTGTCGCCGCTGATCGGACACGCCCCGGCGGTCGAACTCGGGCTGATCTTTCTCTGCGTGATGGGGGCGATCATGGTCATCGACATCCGCTACGACCTGGCGGCGGCGTTGATCGGCTTCACCGTGGTCACCGGGCTTCACATGCTCGAAGGGATCGGCCCCGCGGTGATGCTGGCGCGGGCCTACGAGACCTTTATCGGCGCGGCGGTGGCGCTGGCGGTCGCCTGGACGGTGGCCCCGTCGTTTGCCGGCGACCGGGTCGGCACCGAAGTCCGGACCTTTTTGACGCGGTGCAGCACGGTCTTCCGCATGGCGGCGGATCGGCCGGTGGTGGGGGTCGATCACACCGCCCCGCTGGAGGCCGAATCCAGCGCCATCCGGGCGGAGCTGCCGTCCCTCAAGGCGGAGCGGTGGCTCGGACGGGGCGGTGGCGCGGCGCTGAACGAGGTGACGATCCTGATGGAGGCGCTGGTGAGCTATCTCGGCCTGTTCGAGAGGGCGTCTGCCGTTGCCCTCAAGATCGATGTCAGCGCCGAGGCGAGAGAGGTCATGGCCGATCTCGACCGCGAGGTGGAGAAGGGCTTCGATGGCGTCTTCGTCGCGGAGATGGCGCCACCAGCGCTCGACGCGCTGATGGCGCGCTTCGCGAAGGTGGCCCCGCTCGACGGCTCGATTCCCACCGACGAGGCGTTCGCGCTGGTCGAGCGTTTCTACTACGGCCGCAAGATCGGCCAGACGCTGACCGAGTTCAAGACGGCCTGGGAGCGGACCTGACGCGTCAGGCGGCCGCGGGGCGGGCCGTGAGCATCATGTAGTTCACGTCGATGTCGGCCGAGCGGTCCCAGCGGTCGCGCAGCGGGTCGAAGACCACCCCGGTCGTTTCCAGGACCGACAGCCCGGCGTCGGCGATGGCCGCCTCGAGCTCGGCGGGTTTGACCAGCCGTTCGTACTGGTGGGTGCCGCGCGGCAGCCAGCCGAGGATGTACTCCGCCCCGACGATGGCCAGCGCATAGGCCTTCGGGGTCCGGTTGATGGTGGCAAGCAGCAGCAGTCCACCGGGCTTCACCATGCGCGCGCAGGCGGAGACGAACAGCGGCACGTCGGCGACGTGCTCGACGATCTCCATCGCGAGAACCACGTCGAAGGTCTCGCCGGCGTCGGCCAGCGCCTCCGCGGTGGTCGCCCGGTAGTCCACCGTCACGCCCGAGCGCTCGGCATGGATGCGCGCAACCTCGATGTTGGTTTCCGCGGCATCAGCCCCGACCACATCGGCGCCGAGGCGGGCCATGGGCTCCGAGAGAAGCCCGCCGCCGCAGCCGATGTCCAGCAGCCGCAGGCCGTCCAGCGCCTTCGCGTCGTCGACCTCCCGGCCGAAATGGCGCGCGACCACCTCCTTGATGTAGGCGAGGCGAACCGGATTGAACTTGTGGAGGGGCCGGAACTTGCCGCGCGGGTTCCACCATTCTGCGGCGAGCGCGGAAAAGCGGTCGACCTCTCCCTGATCGATCGTACCCGTTGACATGGCCTGCGTTCCTTGCATCCGTCGGTCTTGCGGTCGTGACCGCTCGAGGGTGCTGCCACGTGCCGAGTTGCTGTGGCGACAGCACGGTGATATCTAGCCCGCCACTTCGGTCGGGAAACCCAGCGACGGGGATCCTTTCGCCCTTTTCACAAACGAATCGGTATTGGACCATGGCCCGACTGGTCATGAAGTTCGGCGGAACCTCCGTCGGCGACCTTGATCGCATCCGCAACGTGGCCTGTCACGTCAAACGCGAAGTCGACGCCGGCCACAAGGTCGCGGTCGTCGTCTCCGCGATGGCGGGAGAGACCAACAAGCTGGTCGAGTACTGCCGCGCGATCTCGCCGCTGCACGATGCGCGCGAGTATGACGCCATCGTTGCGTCCGGCGAGCAGGTCTCGACCGGGCTGCTTGCGCTCACTTTGCAGGCGATGGGCGTCGACGCCCGGTCGTGGCAGGGCTGGCAGGTGCCGGTGCTCACCGACGGCACGCATGGCGCCGCCCGGATCACCTCGATCGTCGGCGACAAGCTGATCGAGCGGATCGAGGGCGGTCAGGTTGCGGTGGTTGCCGGCTTTCAGGGGCTCGCGCCGGACGGGCGCATCGCCACGCTCGGGCGCGGCGGGTCCGACACCAGTGCGGTGGCGATCGCCGCCGGCATTCACGCCGACCGCTGCGACATCTACACCGACGTGGACGGCGTCTACACGACCGACCCGCGCATCGTGTCCGCCGCCCGCCGGCTTGACCGGGTCTCCTACGAGGAGATGCTGGAAATGGCCTCACTGGGCGCCAAGGTTCTGCAGGTGCGCTCGGTGGAACTGGCCATGATCCACGGCGTCCGGACGTTCGTTCGGTCGAGCTTCGACGATCCGGAGGCGATCCGGGCGAACGGCAACCAGCCCGTGGGCACCCTGATTTGCGACGAGGACGAGATCGTGGAACAGCAGATCGTAACCGGCATCGCCTATTCCAAGGACGAGGCGCAGATCTCGATCCGGCAGGTCGCCGACCGGCCGGGCGTGGCCGCTTCGGTGTTCGGCCCGATGGCGGCCGCCCACATCAACGTCGACATGATCGTCCAGAACATCAGCCCGGACGGGTCGACCACCGACATCACCTTCACGGTGCCCCAGAGCGAGTATGACCGCGCGCTGGCGGTGCTCGACAAGGCCAGCGGGGAGATCGGCTACACGGCCATCGAGGGCGCCACGGACGTGGTGAAGGTGTCGGTGATCGGCGTCGGGATGCGCAGCCACGCCGGCGTGGCCGCTGCCGCCTTCAAGGCGTTGTCCGAAAAGGGCATCAACATCCGGGCCATCTCCACATCGGAGATTAAGATTTCGGTGCTCATAGATGCGGCATACGCAGAACTTGCGGTGCGCGCGCTCCACTCTGTATATGGGCTGGACAAGACGACGACTGCCTGACGCTGGCTGGCCTCGATCGGAGGCTGGCCGTTTTGGCATGGCGTCGATCGGCGACCGAGGTTCCGGGGAGGCACTATGCGAGGCTCTCTCGCCGGTCCGCGCCTCCTACTCAGACGGCTCCGCGAAGTTATGGCGGAGCCAATCGATGCGCAGGAACGGCTCGACAAGATTGTCGTACTGATCGCCGCCAACATGGTGGCGGAGGTGTGCTCCGTCTATGTCCTTCGGGCCGACGGGGTGCTCGAACTGTACGCCACCGAAGGCCTGAACCGCGACGCCGTCCACCTGACGAGCCTGCGGATCGGCGAAGGCCTGGTCGGCCTGATCGCGGCGGAGGCGCGCGCGCTGAACCTTCCGAACGCGCGCAATCACCCGGCCTTCGCCTACAAGCCCGAGACCGGTGAAGAGATCTACAACGCCTTCCTCGGCGTGCCGATCCTGAGATCGGGCCGCACTCTCGGCGTGCTCGTGGTGCAGAACAAGGCCCACCGCAGCTATTACGAGGAAGAGGTCGAGGCGCTTCAGACGACCGCGATGGTGATCGCGGAGATGATCGCGGCCGGGGAGATCGAAGCGCTGGCCAAGCAGGGCCCGGCGCTCGATCTGCGCCGTCCGATCCATCTCGATGGCGCGGCGCTGTCGGAGGGCGTGGGCCTGGGCCATGCGGTCCTGCACGAACCCCGCGTCGTGGTCACGAACCTGATCGCCGAAGATGCGGACTTCGAGCTCACCCGTCTGGAAAGCGGCCTGCAGAAGGTGCGCTTTTCCCTCGACCAGATGCTGTCGCGCCGCGAGATCGCCCACCATGGCGAACACCGGGAGGTGCTCGAGGCCTACCTGATGGTGGCCCAGGACCGCGGCTGGGCGCGCAAGATGGAAGAGGCGATCCGCAACGGGCTCACGGCGGAGGCTGCCGTCGAGCGCGTCCAGTCGGACACCCGCGCCCGGATGCTGCGCTCGGTCGATCCCTATCTGCGGGACCGCCTGCACGATCTCGACGATCTTGCGAATCGGTTGATGCGCGAGATCGTCGGCCGTCCGCACGGCACCGATTCGTTCCCTCAGGACGCCATCCTGATCGCCCGCAACATGGGACCCGCGGAGCTTCTCGACTACGACCGCGAGCGCCTTCGCGGCCTGGTGCTGGAGGAGGGCGGGCCGACCAGCCATGCGACGATCATTGCCCGGGCGCTCGGCATTCCGGCGGTCGGTCAGGTCGCCGGCGCGGTCTCGATGGTCGAGGAGAAGGACGCGGTCATCGTCGACGGCGATTCCGGCGTCGTGCATTTCCGGCCGATGGCCGACATCGAGCGATCCTATGCGGAGAAGGTGCGGTTCCGGGCCCGTCGCCAGGTCCAGTACCGGCGCCTGCGCAACGCCCCGGCCACGACGCGCGACGGCCGGGAACTGACGCTGATGATCAATTCCGGCCTGCTCGTGGATCTGCCGCATCTGGACGAATCCGGGGCGGCGGGCATCGGGCTGTTCCGCACCGAGATCCTGTTCATGGTGGCGCACAGCCTGCCGCGGGTGCGCGAGCAGGAGGAGCTCTACCGGCGCATCTACGAGGCGGCGGGCGATCGCCCGGTGACGTTCCGCTCGCTCGACATCGGCGGCGACAAGGTGCTGCCCTATCTGCGCGCGGTCGACGAGGAGAACCCCGCGATGGGCTGGCGGGCGATCAGGCTCGGGCTCGACCGTCCGGGCCTTCTCCGCGTCCAGGTGCGTGCGCTGCTGCACGCTGCGGCCGGGCGCGAACTGCGCCTGATGTTCCCGCTCGTCTCGTCGGTGACCGAGTTCACGGCGGCGCGCGCGCTGGTCGACAAGGAGATCCGCCACCTGAAGCGGCACGGCCACGAGACGCCGGAGGCGATCAAGCTCGGCGTCATGCTGGAAGTCCCCTCGCTGCTGTTCGAGCTCGAGGAGATCCTGTCGGCGGTGGATTTCGTGTCGGTCGGCTCGAACGATCTCTTCCAGTTCATGATGGCGGCCGACCGGGGCAACACCCGCCTTTCCAAGCGCTTCGATCCGCTGTGCGTGTCGTTCCTGCGCGCGCTCAAGCGCATCGCCGACGAATGCGAGCGTGCGCACGTGCCGGTGACGGTGTGCGGCGAGCTTGCCGGCCGGCCGCTCGAGGCGCTGGCGCTGCTCGGTCTCGGCTACCAGCAGCTGTCGATGCCGCCGGCTGCTATCGGTCCGGTCAAGGCCATGGCGCGTGCCCTCGATGTCGGGCGGCTCAGGGCCCGGCTGCTGCCGCGCCTGGAGCCGGGCCGCTGGCCGGGCAACATGCGCACGTTCCTGGCGGCGTACGCCGAGGAGCACGATATACCGTTGTAGCGCCTGTCCCGTTCAAACGGCCGGCCCGGTCTGAACGGGACACGCCCCAAGTCCAGAGATGGCCCGCGTCCCGGATGCGCTCCGCTGCCGCCCGCCGTCCATCCATTCATCCATGAGGTCCGGACCCCAATCCATGTTCTCCCAGGAAAAGCTCGACTCCCTGGTCGATCGCTTCGAGATGCTGGAAAGCCGCATGGCGTCCGGCACCGATTCCGACACCTATGTGGACCTCTCCCGCGAATACGCGGAGCTGCAGCCGCTGGTCGCGAAGATCCGCGCCTACAAGGACGTCCGGTCCGAGCTCGACGACATCGAGGCGATGCTCGCCGACCGGTCGACGGACCGGGAGCTCCGGGCGATGGCGGACGGCGAGCGGCCCGGGCTGCTCGAGCGTCTCGAGGACCTCGCCCAGGAGATTCGCATCGGCCTGCTGCCGACCGACGTCGCCGACGAGAAGAGCGCGATCGTCGAAATTCGCGCCGGCACCGGTGGCCAGGAGGCGGCGCTGTTCGCCGGCGATCTGTTCCGCATGTACGAGCGCCTCGCCGACAAGCACAAATGGAAGATCGAGCTGCTGTCGGCGAGCGAGGGCGAGGCTGGCGGCTACAAGGAGATCATCTTCTCCGTCGCCGGCCGCGGCGTGTTCGCCCGGCTGAAGTTCGAATCCGGCGTGCACCGCGTGCAGCGCGTTCCGGCAACGGAATCGGGGGGACGGATCCACACCTCGGCTGCAACGGTTGCGGTGCTGCCCGAGGTCGAGCAGGTCGAGTTCGACATCCCGACCTCCGACCTTCGCATCGACACCATGCGGGCCTCGGGTGCCGGCGGGCAGCACGTGAACACCACCGATTCCGCCGTCCGGATAACCCATCTGCCCACCGGCATCGTGGTCACCTCCTCCGAGAAGTCGCAGCACCAGAACCGCGCACGCGCGATGCAGGTGCTGCGGGCGCGGCTTTACGAGGAGGAGCGCTCCAAACTCGACGCGGAACGGGCGGCGGCGCGCAAGGGACAGGTGGGCTCCGGCGACCGGTCCGAGCGGATCCGCACCTACAACTTCCCGCAGGGGCGGGTGACCGACCACCGCATCAACCTGACCCTCTACAAGCTCGACGAAATGCTGGCCGGCGAGGCGACCGACGAGATCATCGACGCGCTGATCACCGAGCACCAGGCCGCCCTGCTGGCCGAGCAGGATGGCTGACGCGCCGACCGTCGGAGGCGCCCTCGTTGCCGCCAGGACGCGGCTGCGCGAGGCAGGGGTGGCGACCGCGGCACTCGATGCGCGCCTGCTCCTTACCCATGTTCTCGACCTGACGCCGACCGGACTGATCGTCGCCGAGGTGTCGCCGATCGCGCCCGGCGACGCTGCCCGCATCGAGGCGGCGATCGTCCGCCGCGTCGCTGGCGAGCCCGTCGGACGGATCATCGGCCGGCGGTCGTTCTTCGGTCTCGAGCTGGCGCTCTCCCCCGAGACGCTCGAACCCCGACCGGACACGGAAACGCTCGTCCAGGCGGTGCTCGACTGGGCAGGTGAGCGGGACCGGCCGCTGACCATCGTCGACGTGGGAACGGGGACCGGTGCGATCCTGCTCGCGCTTCTGGCCGCGCTGCCCAACGCAATCGGCCTGGGGACCGACATCAGCCCGGGCGCCGTGGCAACCGCGGTGCGCAATGCGCACGGCACCGGCGTTGCCGACCGCGCGCGCTTCGCCGTGTGCGATGCGGCGTCGGCTGCGCACGGCCCTGTGGACGTGCTGGTGTCGAACCCTCCCTACATCCCGTCCCGCGACATTGCGGGCCTCCATCGGGAGGTGCGTGAGCACGATCCGCGGATGGCGCTCGACGGCGGACCGGATGGTCTTGCCTTCTACCGGAGCCTGGCCGACGCCGCATCCGGCCTGGTTTCACCGGCCGGCGCGGTGATGGTGGAATTCGGGATCGGACAGGCCGAATCAGTCGCCGACATCTTTCGCGCGGCGCATCTGGGGCGGCTGGAGATCCTCCCCGACCTTGAAGCCCGGCCCCGCGTTCTTCGGGCCGAGTGGCAATGAGGCGACAATATGCGCATCGAGGCGCTTTTAGCGTCAGGCCAAGGGAAATTTACTCTTGGAAATCGCTAAGGAAATCGCTACGTTCCGGGTGCCGACGGGGTTACGGGCAACCCTCACCACACTTGGTGACTTTTAAGTGGATGCCCAACCGGTGCGATTGCACACGTGCAATTGAATCGAGACCTTGCGCCCAAGAGGAGGCCGCTGACCACCGCGTCATTCTCGACTGCCTTCGCCTGACGATCTCCGCTCTTCGGAAGTCGTCACTGCGAAGTCGCAGTCTCGGGACGATTGTGGGATTCGGTTAGAGCATCCCGCCCCCAGGAACGGACCTGCGAGCGGAAGGATGTTCGATCTCAAACTGCTGGAGCGAGCCAGCCCGCGGTCTGTCGACCCAGGGCCGTTCCGGTTTGCGGCCTGCCGAATGTCACGCGTGCGCGTCGGATGGCGGGACGTCTTTAAGGTGCTGGAGTACCGTTAAGTGGATCCGATCGATCCAGAGGGCTCTAGTCTGCGGCGCCGATGCCGGCTCTGGCGAGTTCGCCGGGTGACGGCCTACGTTATTCCGAACGAGAAACGATCGGATGCGACAAGGTAATCCTAACAAACGACTGCGCGGTCGGAACCGGAAGGGACCGAATCCGCTGACGAAGACGTTCGAGTCGAACGGACCCGATGTGAAGATCCGCGGGACCGCTCTCCACGTTGCCGAGAAGTATCTTCAGCTTTCCCGGGATGCCCAGGTTTCGGGCGATCGCGTGATGGGCGAGAACTATCTCCAGCATGCGGAACACTATTTCCGCATCCTGGCGGCGGCGCAGGGGCCCAATCAGCCGCAGCAGTCAAGCCAGCGTGACGAAGACCAGGGCGACGGCGACGAGCCGCAGCAGCAGTACGGTCAGCATCGCGGCGGGCAGAATGGAAACGGCCATTCGGACCTGGCGGCTGCGGACCAGCCAAGCGATTCCGGGTTCGAGCGTCATGGCGCAAACGGCCACGGCAATGGCAACGGCCCTCGGCCCGGCCGGGCCGAGATCGATGCCGACAGGTCGTCGGGCGACGACGGCGATACCGATCAGGCGACCGAGGCGTCCGCTTCCGGCAATCAGGGGGCTGAGGCCCCTGCCGCCGGCGACGAGACGCCGGAGGTGAAGCCGCGCCGTCGGGCGCGTGCGCCCCGCACCCCGCGTGGCCGCCCGCGTCGCGCCAGCGCCGATGCCGGCGAGGCCGCGGCGCCCCAGCCCGGCAACGAAACGGCTTCGTCCGACGCATAGAGAGGCACGGGGGCGGCGCGCTGCCCCCTTGCCGTTTCCGGGCGGCTCCGCGCAGTCCGGCTCGCCGGTCGACACCGCCGACATCCGACGCCTTTTCGCGGTCAGATCGATGCGATCGGACCGAAGAGGAATGGCGCGACGCTTCGAGGTCCCGAAGCCGAAGCTGCGTCCGATCCGGCGCCTGCAGTCGATCGGTCCAGTGAACCTGCACGACGTGGTCGGCGCCGGAGTGCGCCGGCCGACGTCTTTGCCGGTGGGTTCGCGCATGCTCGCAACGATTTCGCCGTGCCGTGTTGGCCGGCCGATCGGACGAGGCCGCGCGGCCCGGAACAGGCGCGCGCAACGCGCTCTATTTTCCCTTCTCCGACCTCTTTTGTTGCATTCCGGCCACACCATATGATGTGGCACGGTCGCCGCAACGGGGCCGTGTTTGTCTTGTCCGATCCCTCCGCGTCGCCCGTGGCTGCCGGAGCAATGATCGATCGCAAGGTGTCATGGCCGCCTCCGACGCTACCCTGAGGGGGGCGCAGGGGTTCGGTCGTGTGAAACGTGATGCCGGGCCTTGATGGACGGTGCGCACGAAGGAGAAGAGCCACATGGACTTCGAGAAATACAGCGATCGCGCGCGCGGCTTCCTGCAGTCGGCGCAGACCCTGGCGATGGGCCAGGGAAACCAGCAATTCACCCCCGAACACGTGCTCAAGGTTCTGCTCGATGACCCGGAGGGTCTGGCGGCAGGGCTGATCACGCGGGCTGGCGGCCGTGCCGATGACGCACTCCAGGCCGTCGACGCGGCGCTCGCCAAGCTGCCGAAGGTCGAGGGCACCGGTGCGGGCCAGCTCTACCTGGCGCGGGCGACGGCGAAGGTGTTCGAAGCCGCCGAAAAGCTCGCCAAGAAGGCAGGCGACTCCTACGTCACGGTGGAGCGCCTGCTGCTTGCGCTGGCCAGCGAGGGCGATGCCGAGTCGTCAAAGATCCTGAAGCAGGCCGGCGTCACCCCGCAGGCGCTGGAAGGCGCCATCGACAATCTGCGGAAGGGCCGCACGGCCGACACGGCCGGCGCCGAGGGGCAGTACGAGGCGCTTCGCCGCTACACCCGCGATCTGACGCAGGCTGCCCGCGACGGCAAGCTCGACCCGGTCATCGGCCGCGACGAGGAAATCCGCCGCACCATCCAGGTCCTGTCGCGGCGCACCAAGAACAATCCCGTGCTGATCGGCGAGCCCGGTGTCGGCAAGACGGCGATCGCCGAAGGTCTGGCCCTGAGGATCGTCAACGGCGACGTGCCGGAGAGCCTCAAGGGCAAGCAGCTCCTCGCCCTGGACATGGGCTCGCTGATCGCCGGCGCGAAGTATCGCGGCGAATTCGAGGAACGCCTGAAGGGCGTCCTGTCGGAAATCGAGTCGGCCGAAGGCGGCGTCGTGCTGTTCATCGACGAGATGCATACCCTGGTCGGCGCGGGCAAGGCGGACGGCGCGATGGACGCGTCGAACCTCCTCAAGCCGGCGCTCGCCCGTGGCGAGCTCCACTGCGTCGGCGCCACGACCCTCGACGAGTACCGCAAGCACGTGGAGAAGGACGCGGCCCTGGCCCGTCGCTTCCAGCCGGTGTTCGTCGACGAACCGACCGTGGAGGACACGATCTCGATCCTGCGCGGCCTCAAGGAGAAGTACGAGCTGCACCACGGCGTGCGCATTTCCGATGCGGCGATCGTCTCTGCGGCGACCCTGTCGAACCGCTACATCACCGACCGGTTCCTGCCCGACAAGGCGATCGACCTCGTTGACGAGGCGGCTGCGCGGCTGCGCATGCAGGTGGATTCCAAGCCCGAAGAGCTCGACGAACTCGACCGGCGCATCATCCAGCTGAAGATCGAGCGGGAAGCGCTGAAGAAGGAGAGCGACGAGGCCTCCAAGGACCGGCTGTCGAAGCTGGAGAAGGAACTGGTCGACCTCGAGGAGCGCTCGTCCGAGATGACCTCGCGCTGGCAGGCCGAGAAGGAGAAGCTGTCGAGCGCCCAGGACCTCAAGACCCAGCTCGACCACGCGCGCATCGACCTCGACAAGGCACAGCGGGACGGCAACCTCGCCCGTGCCGGCGAGATCGCCTACGGCGTCATCCCCGACCTCGAGCGCAAGCTTGCCGTCGTCGAGGAGAGCGAGGAAAAGGGCGACGTGATGGAAGAGGCGGTGACGTCCGATCACATCGCCCAGATCGTCTCGCGCTGGACGGGCATCCCCGTCGACCGGATGCTCGAGGGCGAGCGCGACAAGCTGCTGCGCATGGAGGATGCGCTGGAGCGCCGGGTCGTCGGCCAGGCCGAGGCGGTGCACGCCGTTTCCTCGGCCGTGCGGCGCGCCCGGGCGGGTCTCCAGGATCCGAACCGGCCGATCGGCTCGTTCATGTTCCTCGGCCCCACGGGCGTCGGCAAGACGGAGCTGACCAAGGCGCTTGCCGAGTTCCTCTTCGACGACGACACGGCGATGGTGCGCATCGACATGTCGGAGTTCATGGAGAAGCATGCGGTCTCCCGGCTGATCGGCGCGCCTCCGGGCTATGTCGGCTACGAGGAGGGCGGCGTGCTCACCGAGGCGGTGCGGCGGCGCCCGTACCAGGTGATCCTGTTCGACGAGATCGAGAAGGCACACCCAGACGTGTTCAACGTGCTGCTGCAGGTGCTCGACGACGGCCGCCTGACCGATGGCCAGGGCCGCACCGTCGACTTCCGCAACACGCTGATCGTCATGACCTCGAACATGGGCTCGGAATTTCTGGCGAACCAGCCCGACGACCAGGATGTCGACCAGGTGCGCGAACTCGTCATGACGGCGGTCCGCGGCCACTTCAGGCCGGAGTTCCTGAACCGGCTCGACGAGATCATCCTGTTCCACCGGCTCCGGCGCGACCAGATGGCCGCGATCGTCGACATCCAGCTCAAGCGTCTGCGCAAGCTGCTGGTCGACCGGAAGATCACCCTGGAGCTCGACGAGAACGCCAGGCTGTGGCTCGCCAACAAGGGTTACGACCCTGTCTATGGTGCCCGCCCGCTGAAGCGGGTGATCCAGAAGGAGGTGCAGGACCCGCTGGCCGAGAAGATCCTTCAGGGCGACATCCTCGACGGCGACACCGTCAAGGGGACGCCGGTCGGCGAACGCCTGGTGTTCGAGCCGGCACGGGCCGAAAGCGCCGCCGCCTGATGGCAGCGGCGTCGTCGGGTGCCCCTCGGGCGTCCGGCGGCTGCTCGGAAATGAAGGGCCGGAATCGACGTCAGTCGGTCCCGGCTTTCGTTTGGCCGAACGCCGGTTCGGTGGCGGCGTGCCGTCGCGGTGGTGACGATCGACCTCAGCGCGCCGGGAGAGATGGAATGCGACCGCGTTCGACGAGAAAGTCGAGCAGGGTGCGCACCCGCGCGGGGATCGGGCCGCCCTGGCCGAGATAGACTGCATGGAAGTCCTTGCGGTCCCCGGGATTGAACGCCTCCAGCACAGGTATCAGGCGGCCGGCCGCGATGTCCGTTTCGATCATGAACCGGGCAAGGCGGGCAAGCCCGGTTCCGGCGAGGGCCATGTGCCGGAGGCCCTCGCCGTCGTTGGTCTGGGTGCGGCCGAGCGTGGGCACCGCCACCCGCCGTCCTTCCACCACGAAGGGCCAGTGCTCCACCGACCGGGCGGTGCAAAGACCGATCGTGGTGTGTCGGGCGAGATCGTCCACCGCCGTCGGCGTACCCGCCTGTTCGAGATAGGCCGGTGACCCCACGACTGCCATCTGCGTGGCGCCGAGTTTGCGCGCGATCAGTCGACTGCTCTCGAGCGGTCCGGCGCGCACCGCGACGTCGACGTGCTCCCCCAGAAGATCGATCACCGTGTCGGTCAGGGTCAGGTCGACGCCGATTTCCGCATTGGCGCGAAGAAACTCAGGCAGGACGGGGATGAGCACGTGGGTCGCGTAGGCGGCGCTTGTGCTCAGGCGCACGGTTCCCGCCGAATTTTCTCCGCTGCCGGCCAACCGCTCCGCGTCATCGATGTCGGCGAGAATGCGCACGCAGCGCTCATAGAAGGCCGCGCCCTCCGCCGTGAGGCCAAGGCTGCGTGTCGTGCGGTTGATCAACCGCGTGCCGAGCCGGCCTTCCAGGCGCGCCACCAGCTTGCTCACCGCGGACGGGGTGAGCCGGCTCGCCCTGGCGGCGGCGGCAAATCCGCCCGCCTCGACCACCCGGACGAATATCAGCATTTCGGCGGACCGGTTCGTCTCTGCCATTTGATCCGTGAATTTCATTCATGAAAGAGATGCCTTCGTTCCCGCTAGTGCAGTTTGCGCCCGCCGTCCATCTCCCTGCTGAAACACGCAGCCAGGAGATGACACGATGGACTATCGACGATTGGGACGCTCCGGATTGATCGTTCCGGCCCTCAGCCTGGGGACCGGGACGTTCGGGGGAACCGGGCCGCTGTTCGGAAACTGGGGAACGACGGACGCGGGCGAGGCCCGACGCCTCGTCGACATCTGCCTCGAGAAGGGGGTCAACCTGTTTGACAGCGCCGATGTCTACTCCGAGGGCGCGTCGGAGACGGTTCTCGGGGCGGCGATCAAGGGACGGCGGGAGGACCTGCTGATCTCCACCAAGCTCGGGCTGCCGATGGGCGAGGGGCCGGGCCAGGCCGGCACGTCGCGGACCCGGCTTCTGGCCGCGACCGAAGATGCGCTGCGGCGCCTGGAGACCGATCGCATCGACCTGCTGCAACTGCACGCCTTCGATGCCGGGACACCCATCGAGGAGGTGCTTCGCGCCCTCGACGACCTCGTCCGCGCCGGCAAGGTCCGCTACGTCGGCGTGTCCAACTTCTCCGGCTGGCAGCTGATGAAATCGCTCGGCGTTGCCGATCGCGACCGCCTTCCCCGCTACGTCGCCCACCAGGTCTACTATTCGCTGGTCGGTCGGGACTACGAATGGGAGCTGATGCCGCTGGCCGCGGAAGAGGGCGTCGGCGCGCTCGTGTGGAGCCCGCTCGGCTGGGGGCGGCTCACCGGATCGGTGCGCCGCGGCGTGGCGCCCCCGTCGAGAAGCCGCCTGCATGCCACGGCCGACTTCGGGCCTCCGGTCGACGACGAAAGGCTCTATTCCATCGTCGACGTGCTCGACGAGCTGGCGGAGGAAACCGGCCGGACGATCCCGCAGATCGCCATCAACTGGCTCCTGCGCCGGCCGACGGTGGCGTCGGTGATCATCGGCGCACGCAACGAGCGCCAGCTGCGGGACAATCTCGGCGCTGTCGGCTGGTCCCTGACGCCCGACCAGATCGGACGGCTGGATGCGGCAAGCGCCGTCACCGCTGCCTATCCGTATTTTCCGTATCGCCGTCAGGAGGGGTTCGCCCGGCTCAATCCTCCGCTCGTCTGAGAGCGGCGACGGCGGGATCGGGACGCGTCGTCATCGATCAGGCGCGCCGCCTGGCCGATGGAGCGGCCCGCATCTCCGCGCTCGGGATCAGTTCTGGGCGATCCGGGCGTCTGCCGGGATCTCGCGGCGCACCAGCGTGTCGATGCGGGCGCGTTCCTTCTCGAAGGTATCGAGCTGCTCGCCGGCGAGCTCGCGGCCGCGCGGCAGGCGGATCCGCAACGGGTCCACCGGGCGGCCGTTCACGTGCACCTCGTAGTGCAGGTGCGGGCCGGTCGACAGGCCGGTGGAGCCGACGTAGCCGATCACCTGTCCCTGGCGGACGCGGCTGCCCTCCTTGAGGCCGTCGGCGAAGCCGGACTGATGGCCGTAACCGGTCTCGTAGCCGTTGGCGTGCTTGAGCAGGGTCCAGCGGCCGTAGCCGGACTTCCAGCCGATTTCCTCGATGGTGCCGTTCCCCGACGCGAAGATCGGCGTGCCGCGCGGCGCCGCCCAGTCGACGCCGTTGTGGGGGCGGCTGTAGCCGAGAATCGGATGCCGGCGGCCGCCGAAACCGGAGCGGAACACGCCGCGCGCCATGGGCTTGCGCATCAGGAACTTCTGCGCGCTCTTGCCGGTCTCGTCGTAGAAGTCGACCGATCCGTCGTCAGGCGTGCGGAACCGGTAGAAGCGCCGCTCGACGCCGCCGGCAACGAGCGAGGTGTACAGCACCTCCGGGGGCGCATCGTCGGTCTTGTCGTGGACGGCGTAGAACACCGTGAACTGGTCGCCGGGCCGCACCCGGCCGTTGAAGTCGACGTCGAACGAGTAGGTGCGCACCAGATCGTCGATCAGATCTTCCGGAATGTCGTGCTGAAGGGCCGTCTGGTACAGCGAATCGTACACGGTCGGGGCCTGGCCCTGGGGCGACGGCGTCGGGTTGATGGCGGCGACGTCGACGCTCGGCATCGCGTCTTCCGGCGCTTCCGCCGCGACGAACGTCTCGTCGTCGGTCATCGCCACGGTCGCCAGGTGCTTGGCGTCGTCGTAAAGGCTCACGCGCACGGGCCGTGCGCCGGCATTCTCATCGAAGCCGTAGCGGTCGATCTCCATGCGCACCGTCTGACCGGGCGACACGTCGTCGACCTTCCAGGCGGATTTGAAGACGCCGGCGATCGCCTCGATGCTCTCGGGCGGTGCGCCGTATTGGGAGAGGACGCTCGCCAGCGTGTCGCCCTTGGCGACGAGAGCGACGATTTCGTCGGAGGCGATGCCGGAGGCGGCGCCCTCCTCGTCGTGCTTCATCAGCTCGGAGACGTTTTCCGGGACGATGCTGATCGCCGCGTCGGTCATGCTGCGCGGATCGGCCAGGGCGAAATCGAACCGGTGGTCGGAGGCCAGCGAGGTGTTGGCGAATTCGACCGAGGCGGTTCCGTCGAACCACTGCTGTTCGCGCAGCTGGGCCTCGGCCTCTTCGGTGGAGACTTCGGCGCTCGGGGCCAGCGTCACACCGTCGCCGGTCGGGAAGTCGTTCTCGGTGATGGTGATCTCGCCGTCCACCTGGGCGTCGTAGATGGCGTCGGTCGTCACGCGGCTCGGGAAGACGGTGGTGTCGGAGAAGATCGACAGCGGATTGAACGGCGGGATGTCGTTGACGATCTCGCTCGATCGGGTGATCAGGCTGGCAGTGACCAGCGCGTAGGGCTGCATCTTGATGAGGTTGCGATCGCCCATCCGGGTGACCGTGCTGACCTCGACGATCTGCTTGTTGGAAATCTCTTCCGCGGCCGGAATGATGCGATCGCTCTTCGTCGCCGGGCCCGCCGCGATCGTGTTGGGCGCGATCTCGCCGACATGCGCGGAGGCGGGCAGCGTGATCGAATAGCGCCCGTCGAGGGCGCCGATCAGCGCGCCTCCCATCAGCACCGTAGAGGTGATGCCGGTGAGCACCGTCCCCGCCAGCCAGCGGATGCTGACCGACCGGCGGCCGAACGCCTCCGGCCCGCTCGGTCCTACGACGAGCGGCGGCTCCTCACCGAGATCGACGGCGGTTTCGATGGCTTGGGTGTGCCAGCCAACTCTCATTGTCGCTGCGTTGGGCCTCGGTTGCGGACGAATCGCTCAAACGCGCTCTCGCGGACGAATCCGGAAGGACACCAAAATCATCCCAGGTGGCAGAAAGATGACGAGCTGAAACAGTTCGTCAGAATAGGTGATCGAAACTGGCCCGCGGCCCGTCCCCTGTCAAGCAATTGAAGCCCTCATCGTGCCGACTTCGCTGCGGAAACGGGTCGCGATCGCGTTCCGCATCCGAAGGCGGCGGGACCACCGTCGCGTGGAGGCTCCTTGCGTGCCCACCCGTGAGGAGCTGCACGCGGGACGAGCTGCGTCCGGTTTGATGGAGGTCATGGGTTTGCCCTCATGAGAGCCGTAGCCTTGTCTACATCCGTTTCGTCTGCCGGAGATGCACATGGCCAAGATGATGAAAGCCGCCGTCGTTCACACGTTCGGCGCTCCCCTTGAGATAGAGGATGTCCCGGTCCCCGAGGTCGGCCCCGGCCAGATCCTCATGAAGGTGGTGGCATCCGGTGTGTGTCACACGGATCTGCACGCCGCCTCCGGCGACTGGCCGGTGAAGCCGTCGCCGCCCTTCATCCCCGGTCACGAAGGCGTCGGCTATGTCGCGGCGGTCGGGCAGGGGGTGACCCGGGTTCGGGAAGGCGATCGCATCGGAGTGCCCTGGCTGCACACCGCCTGTGGTCATTGCGAGCACTGCCGGACCGGCTGGGAAACGCTCTGTTACGATCAGCAGATGACCGGCTACACCGTGAATGGCGGCTTCGCCGAATACGTGCTCGCGGACCCGGACTACGTCGGCCAGCTCCCGGACAGCCTCGAGTTCGGCGCGGCCGCGCCGGTGCTGTGCGCCGGCGTCACCGTCTACAAGGGCTTCAAGGAGACAGATACCCAGCCGGGCGACTGGGTGGCGATCTCGGGCATCGGCGGGCTCGGTCACATGGCGGTGCAATACGCCAAGGCTATGGGACGCCATGTGGTCGCCATCGACGTGGCAGAGGACAAGCTCGCGCTCGCCCGGGAGATGGGGGCCGACGCCGTCGTCGATGCGCGGGCAGAGGACGCCGTGGCGCAGGTCCGCCAGATCACCGACGGCGGCGCCAAGGGCGTGCTCGTCACCGCGGTCTCCCGCGCGGCGTTCGCCCAGGCGCTCGCCATGGTCCGCCGCCATGGCACCATGTCGCTCGTCGGTCTCCCGCCCGGGGATTTCCCGATGCCCATCTTCGACGTGGTCCTCAACCGCATCACCGTGCGCGGCTCCATCGTCGGCACCCGTCAGGATCTGGTCGAGGCCCTGCAGTTCGCCGGCGAGGGCAAGGTCGCGAGCCACTTCAGCTGGGCCGCCCTCGACGACGTCAACGCCATCTTCGATCGCATGCGGCAGGGAGCGATCGACGGCCGGGT